>JAGWWA010000043.1 GCA_018970605.1 Planctomycetota bacterium
GCGGGCTGTCCGGAGCGGGCCTGCTCCACCAGCCACGCCGCCGCAGCCTCGCGCACCTTTTGGCCCGCTCCGGCGGCGGCTCCTCCCTTGCCTCCGCTGAGGGCGTCCCGGATCCTGTCCAGCGACGCCTCGAACTTTTCCCCGCCCGCGAGCCGGCGCTGCCGCCGCTGATCGGGCGTCTGGCGGAGTTTCAGAAGCGCCACCTTCGTTACGAAGGCCTTCGCGTCGTCGTCGAAGGCACCCTGCTCCTGGAGCCGCTTCACGAAGGCGTCGGTCTCTTTCTGCAGGGCATCCTGGGCGGCCTTTTCCGAGTCGGTCTTGCCGGCCGGGGAACCATCCTGCGCGGCTGCAGGTGCGGCGATGCCCGCGGTGGTGAGCATGAGGATCGCCAGTACACGAACCCAGTGCACGATCATCGAAGCCCCCCCTGCGGCGCGTTGCCCTCTCCGAAAAAACCGCCTCCGGGTTCGGACTGGAACCCTGGCGAGCCGGCTGAATCACCCTCATAGGCATCGAGGATCCACTGCGAGTCCGCCGCAGTCACCACCTCGAGCGAACCGTCGGGGCGAAGGAAGGCCATCTCCACCGGTTCCCGAATCACGGCCGTCGTTGCGGCATCCTTCTTTCCGGCATCTCCTGCAGCCTCGGTCTTCTGCCGCCCGCGGAAATCGAGGAGTTCCCGCCCCACATCGGCGTCGTTGAGCAGCGTCCAGGACGCATCGCGAGCCTTGGGCTTGTCGGTCCCCTTGGCCGCGGACGAATCTTGCTTTTGCTTGTCTTTCTCCTTTGGCTTTTTGGGCCTCTTCCAGAGCACGGAGCCACCCGGCTCCACGGGGAGCACATGCTCGACCGCGAGGTCAAAGAGATCGAAGCCCTGATCGGGACGCTTGCCTCGCATGTGCTGCCATGTCGGCCCGAGAAACGACACCTCGACCTGCGTCTTGCCGAGTTTGGGGCCGGCCGGTTTCTGAGCTTGGGCCGCAGGCGTGGCGGTTTCACCGCCGAGGTTCGCCGCTGCTTTGGTTTCCACGAGCGATGCCCGGGCTGCGGTGATGTATGGGGTCGGCAGCGTCACCGGAGCGGAAGCCTCGCTGACGGTCGCGAGGAGTTCGTTCACCGCCGCCTTGGGGTCTGCGAGCAGTCGCGGATCGAGCCCGTAGTTCGGGTTGGGAAGCTCCATCTTCACCCGATACCGATACGCTTTGCCGGGCTCGACCGACTCGTCGATGAATCTGAAGAGTCGGTACTCCGCCCCTTCGTCAACGCCTCCGCCGCTCATGGTGGGGCCGCCGAACTCACCGCCGCCACCCCCGCCGAGTCCTCCTGCGATTCCGCCGGCGGAGATCATTCTGGGATCGCGCCGCTCCACGCCTTGCCTGCCGTCGGCTTCCAAGGGAGTGATGCCGATGATCTGGACGACGGGGACGCCGCTCTCGAGCGCCGGGATCACGCGGAGGTTGCATGCCGCGATCGACTTCAGATCAACCGTCTTCTGCCAGGCGGCCGACATGATGAACACTGGCTTCACGACGGTCGGCCTCGAGGAGCCGTCGGGCGTCGGGGCAGCAGCGGCATCGGGAGGCGGAAACGTCTCCGATCCATCCGCAGCCGCAACGCCGATCATGACGGTTTCGGGAGACCCCGTTTTTTGGGCCGCCCCCGCAAACTTCATGCCGACGAGTTCCACCTCGTGGCCGGCATGGTCTGCGAACTCCTTGCGAAGCTCGGCGGGACGCAGGCGAGCCGGGCTCTCGGCGATCTGCTCGCTCCGCTCGAGTCGCCACTTGTGGCGGGGCTGGAGAAACCACGGGTGAATCGTGTCGAGGCCCCATGGCTCGTAGAGTCGCTGCGGCAAGGGGGCCGCATAGCTTGATTCACCCGTTGTCGTGGCCAGATCGTTGGCACCGAGCAGGAATCGTTCTGGAAGCGGCTTGCTGCCGCCCTGATCGGCGTCGAACCGAAGCCGGATGGGCGACCACGCCTCCGGCTTGTCGGCGTCGGCTGCCACGGCCCGCTCCACGACGTAGTCGCCCCAACGGGGCAGATCCTGGAGGGGATCGCCGGTTCCGGGGGCGGCGGTCGCATCGGCGGTGCCGAGGGCTCGCCGAAACTCGGCACGCTGCTTGGCAACCGGAACCAGCCCCACGAGGACGACGTAGGGAGCCAACCGTTCGAAGCGTTTCTGCGGCTCCAGATAGTCGGGGTTCGCCGACGACTGGTTGCCTTCCTCAGTGCCGCCCTGTGCAGCCGCATTGGCCATCTGCTCCGCCACCTGATCCCTGACGGCACGCCAGCCGGCGATGGCGCGGAGGTCCTCGATGGGGAAGGTCTTCGGCTCGGCCCGCCTGACGACCTGCTGCACCACGGGCCTGCTGAGCATGGCCACGTCGGGGGTGGGGGCAACCTTCACCTGCTGCGGCCGCCACGGGTCGATCGTCTTCGAGAGTTCGCCGATCGACCGCATCGCATCCGCAGGCGGCTTCGCCACCGCGTCGATGTGCCGTACGGTGTCGGCCGTCAGTGCGGCAACGGACTCGGGCCGCTTCTCCGCACTGACCGACTTCACGCGCAGGGCGTTCACGCCATTCCAGGCGAGCATCAGCCCAAGAAGACCGACCGCCCCCACGACGAACTTTTCCACGTGGTTCAGGAAGAATCGACCGATCGCGTCCTTGTCGAACTTCAGGCCGGGCATCTTCATGTTCCACCTCCCGCGGGGGCGGCGTCGCCGCCGCTGATCGTCTTCGGGTCAGGAACAGGCGCCAGCCCCACGGTCCCGCGGAGCTCGACGAACACGTCATAGGGTCGGCCATTGGCGCTGGCGGCATCAGTCGATGGAAATGACGGCGATGGTGCGGCGAACTCGCCGCCACCAGGCCGTCCGCCGCCACCTCCCGATTGCTGCGACGGATTGATGCGGACCTGCCGGACGTCGATCGGCACCGGGTTCGTCGCGAGTTCGGTGAGTAGGGCGTCGAGCTTTCGTTGATCCATCATGACGCCCAGCCGAAACGGCACGAGGTGCACCATCTTCGCAGCCGGGAGCGTGCCGAGCTCCGCCGCCGTCAGCGGCTTGCCGCTGAAGTCGACGTAGATCCACTCCTTGAGCTGCTCATCGGGCGATGCAACGGGCGCCACCGCAGAGGGATCACCGCCAAGCTCACCACCCATCGGGCCGCCTGGTCCCATCATCGTCATCGAGCCGCCACCACTGAATCGTGGGTTGAGCGGTCTGCCGGCCGCCGCCATGCCGCCTTCGCCGGGCATCCCCATGCCACCAACCATCTCGGGTGATGGCATGCCCTCGCCGCCGAACTCGCCTCCGGCGGCGCCGGGAGCAGACATCATCTGGATGCGGCCGCCCCCTTGGCCGCCGGGCTGATCCTCCGCGGCGGGATAGCCGACCGCCAGTTCGCTCACGGAACTGATCGGCGCCTCGAACCTGTCCGGGGCGTTTTCGTTGAGCTTCTTGATGACGTCACAGAACAGCCCGTAGACCCAGAGGTCCTCCTGCGCGAGCAGCACCTGCGTCGTCGAGATGACGTCCTTGCCTGAGCGCTTCGCATTCGTGTCGAACGTGAACGAATCGAGCACCCGCTTCTGATCGGCATCCGCCCACTGGACAAGGGCGGTCGAGCCGCCGGTCGCAGGTGCTCCGAAGCCCGGACGCGGCCCGCCAAACTCGCCCCCCGGGCCACCCCGCGGACCACCGAACTCTCCGCCAAATGGACCCCGAGCACCGGGTCCGCCCTCGATGCCAACACCCCCCGGAACGGCGCCTTCCGCCATCAAGTCGTCGGCGCCCATGCGCTTCGGGAGGTCCCGGGCGAGTTCCTGCACCGTGTTTTGGTAGCGTTGCAGAAACGCACGGTTCAGCGTTCCTCCCGGCTTCAGCCCGCTCACGGCCTTGATGAAGTCGTCGCCGAGTCGCTTCGGCCAAACTCGCAGCGGTTCCTGGTCCTTCCAGAACCGCTGCCATTCCGAGATGGTTTCTTCCTGAATCTTCTTGGTCTGGGCTTCCACGACCTCCGTCCAGCCTTCGTTCGGATGCGATTCGATCCCCTGCACGCTCTTGAGCGCGGAGACGCGATTGTCGATCTCCTGGGACCGGCTCTGAATCTCGCGGTCGATCTTCGACGTGCCGCTGAACAACAGCGGCACCAGCACGATCGGCACGATCGCGGCGAGGATCCAGAAGTGATACTTCGCCAGTGCGGCGACGTACGGGCGGAACTGTTCGGGTATCGCGGGCATGGCGGGTCTCGCGAGCGGCTACTGGGCGACGGCCCCGGCGTCGGCCGGCGTCGGGGGCGGCGGAAGCTTCGAGCCGGGCGTGGTCGGCTGCCACGTGAACTGGAGGATGAACTCATACCGCTTCAGCTCGGCCGGCGGAGCATCCTTGGCCGGAGCCATGGGGTTGGCTTCGTAGCGAACCTTGCGAATCGGCGAAGAATACACGAGCACCGGATACCCGATGCCAAGGTCGGCGACGGGCACGAGTTGCCCGGACTTCTCCCCGGCGGCCACGGGCACTTCGTCTCCCTTGCCGAGCAGGTTTTTCACCAGCGTTGAGCGGACGAACTGTTCGCCTTCGTTGCCCTGCTCGTCGTTGTGGAAGTGGTGGCCCGTGATCTGCACGACCCATCCCGCGCCGGTCGGTCCGCCGACGGGTGCAGCGGCCGTGCCATCGGCGGCGGCTGGATCGCCAGGGGGCGTCTCGGCAACTGGGGCGGCACCATCGGCGGGAGGTGCAGCCTGCCCGCCCTCGGCCGGAGCGGAGCCGTCACCCTCGGCCTTCTCTTCCGCGGTCTGCGTCTCCGCCCATTGGCCTTGCACCCCCGTGAACCACGTGGCCAGATCGGGGAAGAACTGCATGTCGAAGCTGTCGACGTGGATCTCGCGGCGATCTGCGATCTTTTCGGGAAGCGGGCCGTCGGCATCGCGAGGCAGCAGGGTGCCGACCGCCCTCATCAGGTCGAGCGACTGGAATCGCCGCTCCTGGACCTGCAGCAGGTACTGCTGCCAGGAGGCAGACTCGTCCTGCTTCTGTTTCACCGCTTCGAGCGCCGACACCGTGGCGGCGGAACGGGTCTTGGCCTGGTCGGCCCCCGCGAACGCCTGCGAATACTTCGCCGGAGCGTAACTCTGCCAGGCGAGGAACATCCCAGCAAAGTTCACGACCGCCGCGGTGAGCAGGCCGAGCATCGCGGCCACCGCCCACGGTTTCTTGGCCGCGATCAGCCGGTCGCGGACGATCTCCCCCGGCATCAGGTTGGTGCGGAGGTTCGACGCGCCTGCGGCCTGCAGCGCCAGGCCGTAGGCTGTGGCGAAGGCGAGCCGATTCTCCCGGAAGCCGTTGGCGGCGACGGCCGCCCCGTCGAGCGCGGCGTATTTCTCGAGCCGCTGCACGTCGACGCCGAGTTGCTTGGCGACGAAGTCCGAGAGCCCCCGGAGCTTGGCGGCGTTGCCGAACAGCAGCACCTTGCCGATCTTGGCTGTCTTGTCGGCTCCCGTGAAGTAGTTGAGCGACCGTTGCAGGTCTGAGGCAAACTCGGTGAACACCGGCCGCATCGCCTTGAACACCATGCGGGGATCGGTGGCACGGACGGCGTTTCGCTTCTCCTGCTCCGCCTTCTGGAAGGTGTACTGCATCTCCTTCACGAGTGCCTTCGTGAAGCTGCTGCCACCGATCGGCATGCTCCGCTGCTGGATCTTCAGGCCGTTGGTCATCACCACGTCGGTCGAATCGACACCGATCGACACCAGCACGATCGACTCCGGCGGGTTGTCCGGATCGATATTCGCACGCGGAGGCAGCTGGTCGAACATCACCATGTTCGCCAGGGCGATGGGCTGCAACTGCAGCACGTCGACTTCGATGCCGGCGTTTCGGAACGGAGCCAGGGCCTTGTTGACCTGCTCCTTCTTCATGGCGAAGAGCGCCACCTCCTCGTCCATGACGAAGCCGCTCTCCTCGATGCCGCTCTCGAGCCGCTGCCAGGCCCACTCCACCTGGTCGAGCGGGAATGGGATCTGCTGGCTCGCCTCGTAGCGGACGATGTCGGGGATCTTCTTCGCCTCGATGGGCGGCAGCTTGATGAACTTGGAGAGGCCAGACTGCCCGGGGGCTGACACGGCCACGCTGTCGCCCTCGAGCGAGTGCCGCGAGAGAAACTCCTCGATCGCAGCCTTCACCAGCTCCACCGGATCCGCCTCCGGCTGCGAGAGCATCATCGGATATTCGATGTACTCGAACGTGTCGGCGATCAGCTTTCGCGGATCCGACGGCGACACCTGGCAGCGCAGGGCCTTGAGGCCGCACTTGCCGATGTCGATTCCCCAGGCGTACGGACTGCGAGCCATAAGGAGCCGTGATCCCGGTGCGGAGGTCGGAGGGTGGGTGGGCCGGGAAAAGGAGGGTTTCGTTGGGCTAAATCCCGCCCACTGATAACTTTACGAACGCGTTCCCGGGGGTGTCAAACCGTCCCCCTTCGTTCCCGGCCGGGTGACGATCGGGATCAACTACACTCCCAGCCATGCCTTTCGAACGGCCTCTCGAACGCACGACGGTCTTCCTCCCTTGCCACACTCTCGACGACTTCCCGACGTGGCTGGAAGAAGCCGAGGCTGAAGACCTCCTCTCCGCCTGGACTGCAGCCTGGCATCCGGCGGTGGTGGCGGCGGTGGGCGCCGCACCGGTCTGGGCGAGCATCGATCTGCCGGTGCCCCAGGGGCCGCTTCTCGGGATCGTGCCTTCCACCTGGGACGACCGGTTTGCGGCGCAGTTCGACGCCGCCTGCACGGTCGGCTCCGTGTTCGTGCGGCGGACGGTCGGCGTTCAGGCGATCGAGCGGGTGGCGGCCGACCGCCTCGGGCTTGCCGACGGGCCGCTCGCGGGTGCCGGGTGGGTGGACGACTTTCGGGCGCTCGGGATCGCCGTCCTGGTGGCCGAACTCCTGGCCCGCCGCATGCGGACCCACGCCGATCTCGAATCGACCGGCTTCGTCGCCGCCGTGGTCGCGGCCGCGCAGGCTGCCGTGACGGGCCACGACGAGGATGCGAGAGAGTCACTCCGCGAGGCATTCGACGCGATCTCGGCGTCCCGGGCCCGCTACTACCCGGTCGATTCCTACGCGATTGATCTCGTGCTCGTCGCGGCTTCCGCGCGCGGGCCGGCGCTCGAGGCCGCGATCGAGTCTCCCGTGCCCGTCGCGGTTGCGGCCGCGGGCGACTCGATCGCGAGGGTCGCCGCCTCCCATCCCGCGGCGATCGCCGCCATCCGTACCGCGGTGGACGCCGGACGCGTCGAACTCTGCGGCGGGCTCGCGGACGATGCGCCGCTCGATCTGGCCACACCTGAGTCGGTCCTGGCCTCGTTCGCCCGTGGCCGCGAGGTCTGCCGCACCCTGCTTGGGTCGCCGCCCGCGTCGTTCGCTCGCGCCGCCGGCGGAGCGGTGTCGCTGCTGCCGCAGCTCGTGGCGGGCCTTGGCATGGAAGGCGGGCTCTGGACGCTCTTCGACGGCTCCCCGCTTCCCGATGTCGGCGGTGGAATGATTCGCTGGCAAGGGGGCGGCGCGGCAGTGGACCTGCTCGCCGCGGCTCCGCTCGACGCCCGGTCGGCCCGCACCGTGCTCTCCCTCTCCGAGACGCTGGGCGACGCACTCGACCGCGAGCACGTGGCGGCGTTGCTCTTCGCCCACTATGCAGGGACTGCCAGTCGCTGGCACGCCCTCGTTCGCCGGATCGGCCAGTGGACGAACCTCCTCGGCACGTTCGTCACGCCGCGGGAACTCGCCCGTCGCGCCGGCAGTGCCGGGACGCCAGTGTCGCTCGAACCCGACGCGTTTCCGCCGTCCATGCCGCGGTCGGTCGCCGCCGGTGATGACGACCCAATCGCCGCGGCCGTGGCACGGGCTGCGGAGGAGGCCAGGGCGGTCGTCGTGGGCACCAACTCGCTCACCGTGTCCATGCCGCCGCCGCCTCGCCCTGCTGCCGCGGCGCAGCCCCCGCGGCGTCGCTGGCTCTCGTTTGCGGTGCCGACGGCGGCCACACGCGACCCCGACCGGCTCGTGCTCGACAACGGGATGGTACGGGTGGAGGCCCACCCTCAGACCGGCGGCCTGCTCTCGCTGCGACGTGACCGAGACGGAGCCAATCGCCTCTCGCAGCAACTCGCCGTCCGCATTACGCGGCCCGCCGGAGCTGCCGGGAGCACGTGGGAGACCGCTGACGACCGTGTCTCCTTCACTCGCATGGTCGCCGACGCCGTGGAACGCGTTTCGGACGCAGACGGCCGGGACGCGATCCTCTCGCGAGGCCGCCTGATCGCCGGGGATGGCAGCGAGGTGGCGCGGTTCTCGCAGGCGTTTTCGCTGATCCCAGCCCTGCCGCTTGCATCCATCGACATCGACCTCCAGTTCGAGCGACCGTTCGTGGGCCCGCTCCTCGACAATCACGCCGCCGCGCGGTTCGCGTGGCACGAGAACGAGCACGTGGAGATCCGCCGCAGCCTGCTCACCCAATCGGTGACCACGGAGCGGACGCGGTTCACGGCTCCGCACTTCATCGAGATCGTGCCCGAGGGCTCGCGATTCGATGCGGCCGACGACGCGGTGGCGATCCTCACCGGTGGGCTTCCGTGGCATCTCCTCTCCACCCCCCACGTGCTCGATTCCCTTCTCGCCGGCGGCACTGCCACCCGCGTCTCCAGGCGCATCGGGCTGGGGCTGGGCCTCCGGCGGCCGTGGGATGCGGCACTGCGGCTGACGGCCGTCGCCCCACTCCATGGGGCAGTCCCCGGCCTTCCCGACAACGTTCGGCTGACGGTGTCGGAGCAGGTCGCGGGCGCCGGCCCGCCCACAGGCGGCCGGTTCGGCGTCCTGGAATCGGCCGGCAGGGCGGGCGACGTATCGATCGATTGGCAACGCCCGGTCGTCAAGGCGACGGCCGTCGATTTCACCGGCGCACCGCGGCCTGAGCCGGCGGTTGCGATCGACGGCACCCGCACCGTAGTTTCTCTCGAACGCTACCAGTGGCTGCAGCTCGATGTGGAGTTCGCGGGATGATCATCACGCTCGACGGTCCCGCCGGCGCCGGCAAGAGTTCGACCGCCCGCGCGCTCGCCCGCCGCCTGGGCTGGTTCTACATGGACACCGGAGCGATGTATCGGGCCGTCACGCTCGTGGCGCTCGAACGCACCATGTCGCTCCACGATGCCGAGGGCCTCGCGGCACTCGCCGAGTCACTGGCGATCGCCTTTCGCGACGGCCGCGTGTTCGTCGGCGACCGCGACGTCTCGACCGAGATCCGCACCGAGCAGATCACCGCCGCCACGCGGTCGGTGGCCGATGCCCCGCCGGTCCGGGATGTCATGAAGCGGATGCAGCGGGCCATCGCCGCAGGGCTCGACGTGGTCACCGAGGGCCGCGATCAGGGGTCGGTGGTGTTTCCGCATGCCGAGCTCAAGGTGTTTCTCACCGCCTCGCCCGAGGAGAGGGCCCGCCGCCGCCATCGTGAGGAGGCGTCCCGCGGGACGGCCACGTCGCTCGACTCGGTGCTCGCCGCCCAGAACCGTCGCGACGAGGGGGACCGCGTCAGGGCGGTCGGAGCCATGAGGGCGGCCGACGACGCGGTGCTCGTCGAGACCGACGGGCTCACGCAGGACGAGGTGGTCGAACGACTCGTGCAGCTGATCGAGGAGCGGCGGCCGCCGCGGCCCTCATGAGCGACCGCGGCGACGAGGAAGCGCCGGTCGGCGGCGGCCATACGGCGTTCGGCAAGTGCCTCTACGACCTGCTCTGGGTGCTCTGCCGCACGCTCGGGGTGTCGCTGCTCGGCTTCCGGTCGCGGTTCGTGGAGCCACTGCCGAAGACGGGCCCGCTGATCGTGCTCTCGAGCCATCAGACGTTTCTCGATCCCCTACTGCTCGGTCTGGCCACCGACCGGCGGCTGTCGAGCCTGGCCCGCAGTTCGCTCTACCGTTTCAAGCCGTTCGCCGCGGTGATCACGGCGCTCGATGCCGTGCCGATCGACCTCGACTCGTCGGCCCTGAAGGCGATGAAGGTCGTGATCGCCCGGCTCAAGCGGGGGGCGGCGGTGACGATCTTTCCGGAGGGATCGCGGACCGACGACGGCCACCTCGGCGAGTTCAAGAGCGGCTTCGCCCTGATCGCCAAGCGGGCTGCGGCACCGATCGTGCCGGTCGCGATCGTGGGCGGGTTCGAGTGTTGGCCGCGGACCCGGCTGCTGCCGAGGCCGGGGCGGATCCGCCTGGAGTTCGGGGAGATCCTCACTGCCGAGCAGGTGGCGGCGATGAGCGAGCAGGAGATCTTCGCGGTCTGCACGCAGCGCATCCGCGACCTCGATGCCAAGGCCCGCGTCGCCCTGGGTGGTCACTGGATCGACTCGGCTCGGCGGACGAGGTCGAGGAACTCGGCGCGGTAGCCGCCACTGTCGTCGCCGAGCGCGGAGCCTGCAATCCGGGCCACCATCGAGAGCGTCGCGTCGCCGGCGTGCTCGCTGCCGCGCAGGATCATGCCGAAGGCGGCCACGGCGGCGGCGAACCTCAGGTCGACCGATGCTGTGTCGAACGATTCGCCCCGATCCGCCAGTGGCTGTTCGATGAGCCGGCTCGTCTCGCCATCGGGCTGCTTGAAGCGAAGCTTGACGGTGAGGAGTTCGCGGCTCGCGGCTTCGTCGATCCGTTCCGCACGGGCATCCCGCGGCTTCGACTGCTGCCGGCCGTATTTCAGCGGCTCAGCGCCGCGTCCGGGCCCTTCCGCCGTCTCGCCGACGAACGCCACCTCATACAGGGCCGTCACGCCGTGGCCGGCACCGATCTCGCCGGCGTCCTTGGTGTCGTCGCGGAAGTCCTCGTCGGCCAGCCTCCGGTTCTCGTAGCCGAGAAGGCGATACGACTCCACCACCGCCGGGTTGAACTCGACTTGGATCTTCACGTCCTTGGCGATCGTGAGCGTGCTGCCGGTGAGCTGCTCGACGAGCACCTTACGGGCCTCGCGGGCACCGTCGATGTAGGCATAGACGCCGTTGCCGTGGTCGGCGAGCTTCTCCATCTTTTCGTCCTGAAGGTTGCCTTGACCGAAGCCAAGCACGGTGAGGAACGTGCCCCCCTTCGCCTTGTGCGCGATGAGGTCGACGAGAGCCGTGTCGTCGGTGATGCCGACATTCAGGTCGCCGTCGGTGGCAAGGATCACGCGGTTGGCTCCGCCAGGGATGAACCGCTCGGCTGCCTGGTCGTAGGCCAGTTCGATCCCGGCGCTGCCGTGGGTCGATCCCCCAGCGGCGAGCGACTCGATTGCCGCCCGAATCCGCTCCTGCTGGTCGCCGCTCGTTGGCGGGAGCTTCACGCCCGCATCGCCGGCATACGTGACGATCGCCACGCGGTCGTTCTCGGTGAGTTCCTCAACGAGCATGAGTAGGGCCTGCTTCACGAGCGGCAGCTTGTCGGGTTCGCCCATCGAGCCCGAGACGTCGACGAGAAACACGAGGTTGCCCGCCGGTCGCCGGTCGCGAGCCACGTCGCGGCCTCTGATGCCGATGCGGACGAGATGATGCCCGGATCGCCACGGGCAGTCCGCCGCCTCGAGCGTCACCGAAAAGGGCTCATCGCCCTCGGGCTTGGGATACCCGTAGCGGAAGTAGTTGACGAGCTCCTCGATGCGAACCGCGTCTCGGGGGGGCCGTCTGCCCGCCGTCAGAAATCTCCGCACGTTGGCGTACGACGCGGTGTCGACGTCGATCGAGAACGTCGAGAGCGGCTCGTCGAGCGGGCGTGCAAAGCGGTTCTCGACGAACTGGTTGTACCGCTCGCGATCACCGATCGGCGGCATCGGCAATCGCTCGAGCTGCCTGCGGAGCCCTTCGTCATCGATGGAAAGCAGTTCCCGGCGTGGCACGGCCGGAGCCACCGGGTTGTTGGAGACAACGATTCCTGGAGGCTTCATGGCGCAGGCCGCCGGTTCCAAACGGTCTGCCATGATCCCGCTGTCTGCGATCCGCGTAATCGTAATTTCGTTCTTTGCCGTCATCGACGTGGTGGGCTCACGCGGGGCGGCATGTGGCCGGATCGTGACCTGGCGCATCAGTTCTCGTTGCCTGAGCTGCAGCGGCAAGAAGCCGAGCAGCAGTGCTGCAGCGAGTCCCGTCGCGCCGGCGAGGATCCAGGCGAGTCGGCTGCGGCCCGCTCGGGCTGTTGAACCCGCCGCCACGGAGGCGAGCACTGCGCGACGGAGGCTTGGAGAGCGGGCAGGCAGTTCGTCGGCGGACCGCTTCAGGGCGTGCGCGAGTCGGCGGACGTCGTCGATCTGCCGTGTCACAGCCTCGGCGTCGTCGCCGGCGAGCAGTCGATGCACCTCGGCCCGTTCCGCGGCGGTGCACTCGTCGAGCGCGTAGGCCGTCAGGAGTTCCTCGCCTCGATCGTTCGGGGCGTCGTGATCGCGTGTCATGGCTGAGCTTTCGTGGTGGCGGAGGAACCGGGAATCAGTTCACGAACGAGCGGGTGACTACGGAGCGCCGCGAGGCCGCGGTGGGCGAGCACGCGGACGTTGCCCTCGGTGCGACCCGAGATCTCGGCGATCTCGCGGTAGGAAAAGCCCTCGCACCAGAGGTCGATCGTCTCCCGCTGGGCCGCTGGCAGATCGCGTAGGAGCCGCCGCAGTCGCGCGGCAAGTTCGCGGGCCTCGGCGGTGCTTGAAGGATCGGGGCCGCGGTCGGTGGGTGGAGCGGTCACCGTGCCGTCGTCGGAATCGTCGTCGAGCGATTGCTCGCGGCCGGCGCGGCGGAGGTGGTCGAGGGCTCGGTTGCGGCACACGCGAAACAGCCACGGCGCCACATGGGACTCAACTCTCGTCTGCGATTCCCCGCAGAGTTTCAAGAACGCGTGTTGGACGGCGTCGGCGGCGAGATCGACGTCGCCAAGGATCCGTCTGGCATACCGCGTGAGCGGCTGCTCGAACCGGTCCACAGCCTCCAGCACCCAGCCGTGGGCCTCGCTCCTCGACGTCATGGCGTGCTCCTCGCGGGCCGTTTCCCGAGATGGTTATCCGTTGCCGGATCGACCACCACCAAGACAACGGCCAGAGGACCCTGACGTTACGGCCCGGTCGAAGCGGGGGCCGCCGAGCCCGCCCGGGCTCGCTTGAAAGGATCGATTGTGCCGCCGCCGGGGCCCGGGGGCGGGTCGTTGGCCGACTGGCCGAACGGAACCAGTTTCGGCCACTCCAGGTTCATCCCCGGCCAGCCCTGGGTTTGGGCCGGCGGAGGGGACGGCAGCGGGGGCTTCGTCGGGCCGTCAGGGTCGGCCGGCGGCTGGCTCGAGAGGAGTTCATGAGGCGTCGGAAACCCGCCCGATGCGCCGCCGGTCGAGACGAGCGTCGTCGGCACACCCGGGTCGCCGCGATCGACGGTGCGGACCGAGACCTCGTCGATGAGCGCCTCACCAAGCCCCGTGAGGGCGAAGGTCACGGTGAACGGTTCGCCGGCCGACTCCGCCGGCACGATGCGATGCAGCACGAGCCGTCGCCAGGTCTTCGTGGCCCCCACCCGTTCGCCAAGCGCCGGACCGCCGAGCGAGTCGAAGACGAACAGGCCGTCGACGCTGCCGGCGATCGGCTTGGGGACGAACACCTGCGCCGAGATCTCCACCAGTTTGCCGACAGGTGGCTGCAGCGGCGGCGTCGTCACCCAGAGTGGCGGCGTCTCCACCACGATCGGCGGATCTTCCTTGTTGGCGGGCCGCGCCACCATCCGCAGGCATCCCTGTCCCGCGGCAGGCTTGGCCAGCGATACCTCGAGCTTCGTGACGATGTCCGATTGCGTGCGGGCGAAGTGCCGCCAACCGCCCCCCGAGAGATCCTCGATTCGTTCCATGCTGCCGCCGCCGAGGAGTTCCGGACCCTGCACCACCGCCCCGCGGGCCGCCACGAACTGCCACTCCTCGGCGAGCGCGGTGTCGGATGCAGTGAGCGGGCTGGCCACCATCGACCCCTCGGCCTTCACGCCGTTCTCCCAGACGCGCCGCTCAAACTGGCCGGCGATCGCGGCCGCACGGCGGAGCCTCATGATGGCCGTCGTCGGATCAGACAAGGAAAGCGATTCCCCCTCGGCGGCCAGGCGGCCCGCCTCGGTGAGCATCGGCACGGCGCTGACCGGCGGCGGTCCTGAGAGCGCCTGCGGCGGCAGTCGGCCGAGCAGGTCGCCGGAAGCGGCCAGCGCCGAGGCCGCGACCGCGCGGGCCGACGAGAGTTCGAAGACGGTGAGGCTGCGGATGCGTTCCTGCACGTGGGCGGTCACCGCCGGCTCGCCGCTGAACAGGATGATCGAGTGGGTCAGGAAGTCATCGAGCGTCACCGACACGCCCCCGGTCACCCGCTGCTGACGCAGCGGCTTCAGCCCCCCTGCCGCCACCTCCCAGGCTTGGTGCGCCTCCGGCACGCCCGGCACGAGGATCGTGAGCGGTGCCTCGTTGGGCGGGATGTCGCTGCCGGCGTAGCGGCGGGCCACGATCTGCGAGCCCTGCACGCACCGCCAGACCACCACCATCCGCGCCCGGGCCGCCTCCATCACGAAGGCCTGCACCTCCTCGCTGCTGGTCTGCGCCTGGGCGGCGAATCGTCCTGCCGCGCCCCACGGCTCGAGCACCTGAAGCCGGAGGTTCATTTCGCGGGCTGCGGCGGCGCGGGCGCGGGCTTCTCGGTCGTCGCCGTCGAGGCGGCGGGTTGATGTGAAGAGGATGCCGCGGGTGCCGGCGGCCACCGCGGAGAACGCCGCGAGCGAGAGGCTTTCACCATCCACGGCCAGACCGCGGCCACCGACACCGGCGATCGCCGCCGCCTGCCGTGCCGCCCGGGGATCGATCTCAGTGGAGATGGTCGCCAGCAGCGGCGTGCCGGGCCGGGTGAGCCGCGGGCGTTCGCGGAGCCACTTGAGGTAGTCCGCCAACTCGAGCGATGTGCCGAGCACCGTCTTGCGGGCGACGAGCATGTCGAGATGCCGGGACACCGTGCGGAGCCCCGAGTCGGCGGAGCCGATCAGCGGCCGGCCCGCCCGCTGGTCGCAGGCCCGGACGCGGCGGCCGCGTTCCGCCAAGGCCTCCACGTCGTCATCAGCGAGCCCGGTGCCGAGATCCCACATCAGCACGCGGTCCCAGTTGCGAAGGATCGGCAGCGAGTCGGGCTCGCGGACGTCGACGTCGGGGATTGGTGGAGGCGGGCAGATCACCCACAGGCCCGCCCTCCGGGCGGCGGCAAGCTGCTCGGCCGAGGCGGGCTCGGCAAATCGCACGCAGTTGAAGCCGAGCGCGGCGAGTGATTCGAGCGGCTCGCCGTTCCAGTCGATCGATCGGGGGAAGAACGGCAGACCGTCAACCTCGAGAACGCCACGCGACAAGCCGGCCGGTGGATCGACCGGCACGGCCGTCATGGCAGCCGCAGGCTGGACGAGCGGATCGGTCACCTCTGCAGCCTTGGCCGCGGCGGCGGATGCTGGCGGGGGCAGCAGACCTGATCCATGCAGGTCGTCGATCGCGATCTCGAATCGACCGGGCGTCGGCGGGGCATCGAGCACGAGGTGCGTGGCTCGCGCTCCGTCGATGGTGCCCGGCCCGTGCTCCAGCCGCAGGGGTGGAAGCTGTCGCGACAACGCTGCTGGAAGGTCGTCCACGTCGAGCAGTTCCCAGCGGTCGATGTCTCGAGTGGCGTTGCCGCGGACGAGCACCTCGACGGGTCTGCCGGTTCGCTGCGACACCCACGCGGGCATCACCACCCGCACGGCCAGCCGCACGTCGGGCCGGCTGGCCCGGACCCAGACCGATGCCCGCAGCTCATCGAGGATCGCGGCGGGTCCGAACGGGAGTTCGATCCGCAGAGGCTGGCCAGCGCTCGATTCGATGGCGAGCCGTTCGCAGGCCCGGCCGCGATGGGGCGACACCTCCGACCGCTCGTGCATCACCACCCGGCCCGCCGACGGGGCTGCGGCCCACGTTGGCGTGGGGCCCTCGAACCCGTCGTGAACGTCGCCGGCGTGGCCCCATTGGCCGCCGGCGATGCGGGCGACCGCCAGCATCGCCGCCACGGCGCGCACGAACGTCACGGGTGTGGAAAAACGCACGGCCATGGGAATCCAGGGAAGGTCTGCCCGACGGGCTTCTAGCAGCCGTCGGCACACCGGTTCCAGCCGAGATGGGGAAAATGGGCGAGACGGTCGCAAAATGGGCAAATCCGTGGTTTCATGGGGGCTGGTGCCCCTCACGGTCCGCGGTGTCCGCCGCCGTTTTGTTCATGAAGCCGTCAACGGCCGACAATCTGCTTCACCTTGCGGGCGAACTGGAACTCGTCCCCTCGGCGGCCCTCAACGAGGCTTTCTCGGAGGCGGGTGGCCATGCGCTCGACGCGGCGGCCTTCGGGCAGGCCCTCGTGCGGCGCGAACTGGTCACCGGCTTTCAACTCGAACGACTGCTCCGTGGTGAGCGAGGCGGCTACTACTTTGGCAGGGCGAAGATCCTCTATCAGATTGGTGCCGGCTCCTTTGCCCGGGTCTATCGGGCCATTCACCGCGACACCGGCGCCGTCCTTGCCGTGAAGGTGCTTCGCAACCGGTTCTCCAACGACCCCGACAAGTGCCGGGCCTTCCAGCATGAAGGCGAGATGGGCCGCCTCCTGCGGCATCCCAACATCGTGGCCATCGAGGACGTCGGTCAGGAGAACGGTGCAAGCTACCTGACCATGGAGTTCGTCGAGGGGCAGACGCTTCGTGAGCTCGTGAAGATCCGCGGTGCCGTCGACGCCCCGCGGGCGATCGACCTCATCCACCAGGCCGTCTGCGGGCTCGAATATGCCCACCGCCGCGGCGTCACGCACCGCGACATCAAGGCCTCCAACGTGATCATCTCGTCCACCGGCCGGGCGAAGCTGGTGGACTTCGGTCTCGCCGGCGTCGATGAGTCCGGCGACAAGGTGCTCGGCCGCGTCGAGAAGCCACGAACCATCGACTATGTGGCCCTCGAGAAGATGGCCGGTGTCCGCGACGACAGCGTCCGCAGCGACATCTACTTCCTCGGCACCGTCGCCTACCTGGCCCTCGCGGGTGTGGCGGCGTTGACGGAGTCCCGCGACCGGAGCGTGCGGGGCGATCCTCGCCGATTCACGCAGGCGATGCCGCTGGGGCAACGGTGCCCAAACCTCCCCCGAGAGGTGGTCGACGTCGTCGCGCGGATGATGCACGTCGATCCGCTCGAACGATATCAGACGGCGAGCGACGTGAAACTCGCCCTCGAAACGCTGATCGCCCGCCTCGGATCGGGCGAGACCACGGTGGCGGCCGGACCCGCGGCGGTTGCGGCGAGGCCCACCGCTACCACCACGACGGCCAAGGGATGCGTGATGCTGGTGGAGTCGGGGGAGAAGCCGCAGCAGGCCCTCCGCGAGTTCTTTTCAAAGCTCGGTTACCGGGTGTTGATCACGGAGAATCCGCAGCGGGCCATCGCCCGCTTCTCCTCGACTCCCTTGCCGGCCGACTTCCTCGTGATCAGTTCCAGGGAACTCGGTCTGACCGCCGTGGAGGCATTCAACGCGCTCTCGAAGGAGTCGTACCTGGCCGATGTGCCGGCCATCTTGCTGACGAGCCCGAAGCAGCCACAGGTGTCGGCGGCGGCCAAGGTGGACGCGCGGCGGAAACTCCTGCCGCTGCCGCTGCAGGCGGCCGAACTCTCGAAAGTGCTCGGCGAGATCCTCCCGCGGAAGGCGTGACCCGTCACGTCGCTCGCCCGGCTCCCGGGGCACCGGCAGCCCCTCGCTGCGTTGGTGCCCGCACGTGGGTGCAGGTTTTCAACCTGCACCGGATTCCGGAGGATCTCGGCGTCGGCTCGGGGCTACCAATGCCCCGTCGCCGGACGTTCGCGTCGGGCATCGTGCCCGCCGCTCTCTGCATGTCCGCTGCGCTTCGCCATCCTGGCTCCGCTTGCTCCCATAGCCCGGCTCCGGGGCACTGGCAGCCCCTCGCTGCGTTCGTGCCCACACGTAGGTGCAGGTTTTCAACCTGCACCAGATCCCGGGGAATCCTTGCGTCGGCTCGGGGCTGCCCGCCGCACTCACGCAAACTCCGCCATCGGTTTGCCAGGGTTCAAGCCTCGGGTATTCTGCGTGCCTCCCGTGACGGCCTGCGAGGCGGCCGGACGTCGCGGTCCCGCCCCCGTCCCCCCTTCCGAGCCGGCCGCCATGGATCTGCAGGCCTACCAGACCGAGGGCTTTCACGACGAGCTCTTCGACGAGTCGCTCGCTCCCAGGCCGGGAGCGGAGTTGCTCGCCAGCCGGCTTGCCGCCTCGTCCGACGGTGAGCTCGCCGAGCGGCAGCGGGCCGCCGACAAGATGCTCCTCACGATGGGCATCACCTTCAACGTCTACGGCCACGAAGCCGGCACGGAGAAGATCTGGCCGTTCGACATCGTGCCGCGGGTGATCGATGCGGGCGAGTGGAGCATGATCGAGCGAGGGCTCAAGCAGCGGATCCACGCCCTGAATCTCTTCATCGACGACGTCTACAACCAGCGGCGGATCGTCACCGACGGCGTGGTGCCCGACTGGCTGGTCGATTCGGGCAAGTGCTTCCGCGGCCCGTGCGCCGGGCTCAAGCCGCCGCGGGGTGTGTGGTGCCACATCACCGGCACCGACCTCGTCCGCGGCGGCGACGGCGTGATGTACGTCCTCGAAGACAACCTCCGCACGCCCTCGGGCGTGTCGTACGTGCTCGAGAACCGCGAGGTGATGAAGCGGACCTTCCCGCAGCTCTTCGCCGGCCAGCGGATCAGCCCCGTCGAGAACTATCCCGAGAAGCTGCTGGCGATGCTCGAGTACATCGCTCCGCCGCAGGCCCGTGATCCGACGGTCGTCGTGCTCACTCCCGGCATCTACAACTCGGCCTACTTCGAGCACAGCTTCCTGGCCCGGCAGATGGGCGTGGAACTCGTGCAGGGGTCCGACCTCGTCGTGCAGGGCGACGTGGTCTTCATGCGGACCACCCGCGGTCTCGAGCGGGTGGACGTGATCTACCGCCGCATCGACGACGATTTCCTCGATCCGCTCGCCTTCCGCGACGACTCGATGGTGGGGGTGCCGGGGCTGATGCGGGCCTACCGGGCCGGCAACGTGGCCCTCGTCAACGCGCCGGGCACCGGGATCGCCGACGACAAGGCGGTGTATGCCTATGTGCCGCAGATCATTCGCTACTACCTCGGCGAAGACGCGATCATCCCCAACGTGCCCACCTACGTCTGCGGCGAGCCGACGCAGTGCGACCACGTGCTCTCGAAACTGGGCGAGTTCGTGGTCAAGCCGGCCAACGAGAGCGGCGGCTATGGGATCGTGCTCGGGCCCCGGGCCACGAAGGAACAACTCGAGGACTGCCGGGCGCGGATCAAGGCCAACCCCCGCAACTACATCGCCCAGCCCATGCTCTCGCTCTCCCGCGTGCCCACGGTGGTGGGCGACTCGCTGGAGGGGCGGCATGTCGACCTGCGGCCTTTCATCCTGTACGGCGAGGAGATCTTCGTGCTGCCCGGCGGCCTCACCCGCGTGGCCCTCGTGAAGGGGTCGCTCGTGGTCAACTCGTCGCAGGGGGGTGGCAGCAAGGACACGTGGGTCGTGCACGAGGGGAGGCGCTAGCATGCTCTCCCGCGTCGCCGACAGCGTCTACTGGATGAACCGCCAGATCGAGCGGGCCGAGAACGTGGCCCGCGCCGTCGAGACCACTCTCGACCTGGCCCTCGATGGCACGATCAGCCCGGGCCGCCTGTGGAACGCCCTGGTCTGCACGTTCGGCGACGAGGCCGATTTCTGGGCCCGATTCGGACTGGCCGATCAGGCCAACGTGATCTCGTTCCTGGCCTTCGACCAGACCAACCCCAACTCGATCGCCTCGTGCCTCCAGGCGGCCCGCGAGAACGCCCGCACCGTCCGCGACATGATCAGCACGCCGATGTGGGAGGAGATCAACAAGGCTCACCTCTACGTGCGGTCGGCTGCGGCCGCCAACGCCGAGATCGACCACCCGCGGGAGTTTCTCGACGAAGTGAAGCGGGCCAGTCAGCTGATCACGGGCGTGGCCGATGCGACGATGTCGCACGGCGAGGCGTGGCACTTCGCCCGGATGGGGAGGCTCATCGAGCGGGCCGACAAGACGAGCCGGGTGCTGGATGTCGAACACTATTTTCAGCCGGCCGCCGTGCGGGCCACGCGGCCGGCGGGCGGGGCCGCGGACGAGTCGGACGAGGTCGCCGTGCAGTGGTCGGCGGTGCTGGAAAGCGCCAGTGCGCTGGAGATGTACCGCAAGGTCCATGGTGCCGTCTCGCGGCGGAGCGTGGCCGACTTCCTGATCTTCGATCGCGAGTTTCCCCGGGCGATGCACTTCTGCCTGATCAAGGCGGAGGAGTCGCTGCTGGCGATCACCGGCGGATCGAAGGGGTCCTACACCAATCCCGCCGAGCAGCGGCTCGGTCGGCTCCGGTCGAACCTCAACTACGGCGCCATCGACGAGATCCTCGGAGCGGAGTCGGGCCTCCACGGCTTCATCGACGGCTTTCAGACGTCGCTCAATCAGGCGAGCGAGGCGATCTTCGCGACGTTCTTCGCGTTGCAACCGGTCGGCTCGTCGGGGCAGGAAGCGTAACCGCCCGAGCGCTCCAGTCGAGCCACGGTGACGGTCGCCTCGCTGGCGGCCTCACTGTCACGACGAGCCGCCGCGGCAGCGCTCGACGAATGCCGCGTAGTCCTTCGGCGTATCGATGCCGCGGGCCGCGTGGTCGATCCGGGCGGCGGCGATCGGGATCCCCGCCTCGATCACCCGCAGCTGCTCGAGGCTTTCGAGGCTTGCGAGCCGGGAGTCGGGCAGCGAGTTCCAGCCCTCGAGCATGCGTCGGCGATAGGCGTAGAGGCCGACGTGCTGCCAGTAGAGAGGGGGCTCGGCGGCGAGCAACGAATCGTTCCAGTCGCGGGCGGCCGGCACGGCGGCGCGGCTGAAGGTGATCGCCCGCCAGCAGCCCGTCTCCTCGCGGCCGTCGGATTGCCGCCACGGTGAGAGCACCGCCTTCACGCACGCCGGGTCGTGAAGGTCCTCGGGCCGCCGCAGCGGCGTGACGAGCGTGGCCATGCCGGCTTCGGGGCAGCGGTCGAGAAGGTCGATGGCGGCATCGATCGCCGCGGCGGCGAGTTCGGGCTCGTCTCCCTGCACGTTCACGATCACGTCGGCGGCGGGGAGTCTGTCGAGAGCTTCGACGATCCGTGCGGTGCCGCTCGGGGCCTCCGGCGAGGTCATCACGGCCGTCCCGCCGAAGGCCTGCACGGCGGCGGCGATCTCATCGCTATCGGTGGCGACGACGACGGCGGTGGCTGATTGCGATCGGCGGGCCGCCTCCCAGGTGTGGGCGATCAATGGCTGGCCGGTCTCGGCGAGCAGCATTTTCCGGGGCAAGCGGGTGCTCGACAGTCGAGCAGGGATCACAATCACGGCGGCGTTGGCTGGGCCAGGCATGGCGACGTCTCCGGGGACGGTGTTTCGGACGGCGGGATTGTCCGCCCGAGGGCGTTCCGCCGCTACGGCAGTCGTTGCTTGCGGGCGTCGCGGCGCCTGCTACGATCAGTGATCCACTCGCCCGAGTGGCGGAATTGGCAGACGCGCAAGATTCAGGTTCTTGTCCAGGTAACTGGGTGGAGGTTCAAGTCCTCTCTCGGGCATTCGTTCGCGGCTGTGGCGGCGGGTCGATGCAGGCAGCCAGCCTGCGCCTTTTCTAGCCTTCACTTTCTCCGGCCTGCGCCAGCCTTCACTTACGGCAGATCTGCCGGCACCAGGCGAATCTGCCGGATGTCGCAGGCCGCCGCCTTGGCGATCTTCTTCGGCTTCACTCGCAGCACGTGTTCGCCGTCCGTCGCGATCGTCACGCGGCCGACCGTCCTCAGACGGAACTCCTGAAATCCGCCCGTGTCTTCCACGACGAACGGGATCGTCGCGGCATCGTCGCCATTGTCGGGATCGAGCGAAACCACCATCTCGCTGCCCCCCTGGCCGGTGCCGCAGCCTTGGAGAACCTCCACGTCGAACGTGCCGGCGGTGCGGACCGTGAACGTCCACTCGGCTGCGTCATCGGCCTTTGTCCAGAAGCCGAGCGTCCGCTTTTTTTCCTCCGGCTCCCAGCGGAGCATCGTGCCACGAATTGTGGCCGTGCTGCCGTGGAGCAGGACTGTGCCGTCATCGGCCTGGGCGACGACCACGTGTCGTGGAGTCGCTTTCTCGTCAACGCTGGTGGTGGTCTGGGCCCGTACCGCCGCGTCGCCGGCCGTCGCAAGCCCGACGAACAGCGTCCAGAAAAGAATCCGTTGCATGCCGAAAGGCTCCGCAGGAGAGTTGCCCGGCTCCGGGCCGTCGGTAGGATAACTCCCGAGGCTGTAGCTCAGTCGGTAGAGCATCGGACTTTTAATCCGTTGGTCCTGGGTTCGAGTCCCAGCAGCCTCACTCTTTTTTTACCAGGACCGCGGCCGCGTCTGATACGCGTCACACTTGCTCCTCGCGTGGTTTCCACGGAACCCTCAAAGCCCGGAGCGCAAGCGACGGGAACGGCTCCGCGGATCGGCACGCGTCGTTCGCAGCCGCCACGCTTGATCCCCTCGCTCCCGCTCGGGGCTTCCTGGCGGAGTGACGCCGCCGCAGGAAC
>JAGWWA010000044.1 GCA_018970605.1 Planctomycetota bacterium
CATGTTCCATTCCTACAACCGCCTGGTCGTCAGGGACCGACGGCTCGAGGTGTGGCACCTGGACCTCATGCTGGAAGGCCAGGTCGCGGCGCTGTCGAGCGGCCTGCTCGACGACGAGGCGGCGCTTGGCCTGCTCGACGCCCTCCGAACGAGTCCGCTCTACCGGGCCGATCAGCGGAGCTATCTGCTGCAGCCCGACCGCGAGGTGCCGCCGTTCCTGGAACGCAACCGCCTGCCGGCCGACTGGCGGGAGCGGTGTCCATTGATCGCCGCCCGGGTCGCCGCCGGCACGACGACGCTGGTGGTGGTCGATGCCCGGGGAGACGCCCATTTCAACGCCGACCTCACGAACGACCGCGACCTGCTGGCCCTGCTGGCCAGCGAGGCGCATCCACAGTCGGAATGGGACGCCATTCAGGACCTCTGGGAGCGTGTGTTTGATCACGCCTCGTTCACCGGGCGCAGCGGCACGTTTTTCGCGTTCGAGGGGCTCGGCAGCATCTACTGGCACATGGTCGCCAAGCTGCTGCTCGCGGTTCAAGAGTGCCACGGGCGTGCTGCGGAGGCTGCGAAGCCCCGCCTGCGGGCGGCCTACGCGTCGATCCGCGACGGCCTCGGCTTTCGGAAGACCGCCGAGGAGTATGGGGCCTTTCCGACCGATGCCTATTCCCACACGCCGCGGCACCTCGGGGCGCAGCAGCCTGGCATGACGGGCCAAGTGAAGGAGGAGATCCTCACGCGGTTCGGCGAACTTGGCGTCGCCATCGACGGCGGCCGGCTGCGGTTTGCCCCGCAGCTGCTCGACGACGGCGAGTTCGGGGCGGCGGGTGAGTTCGCGATCGTGTGCCCGGATGGTCGGCAACGCTCCGTCGTGGTTCCGGACGGCGGACTCGCCTTCACCTTCTGCCAGGTGCCCGTCGTCTATGCGCCCGCCGCCGAGGCCAACGTCGCGGTGGAGTACGCCGACGGGCGGATCGAGACGCATGCCGGCGACAGCCTTCCGATCGAGGCCAGCCAGGCGATTCTCTCCCGCAGCGGCCGGATTGCGGGCATTCGCATCGGCCTCATCCGGCCGGCCATGACGACCACGACAGCCACGACGACCAAGACAGCCACGGAGCACACTCGATGACCACCCATCGCGAGGGCATGAAGCTCTCGTTTCTGGAGAAGTTCGGCTACGGACTCGGCGACACGGCGAGCAACTTCGTCTGGGCGCTGATGATGAACTTCATCATGTACTACTACACCGACATCTTCGGGATCACCGCGGCGGCGGCGGGCACGATGCTCCTCTTCGCCCGCTCGACCGACGGCTTCTTTGACTTCTTCGTGGGGGCCGTGGCTGACCGCACGCAGTCCCGCTGGGGCCGGTTCCGACCCTGGCTCCTCTGGCTCTGCGTGCCGCTGGCGATCGTCTTCGTGCTCGCGTTCACGACGCCCGATCTGTCGCCGGCTCGAAAACTCGTCTGGGCCTGGGTGACGTACAACCTGCTGATGCTCACCTACTCGGCGATCAACATCCCCTACGGGGCACTCTCGGGAGTGATGACGGACGACCCGCTCGAGCGGACCAGCCTCAACTCCTACCGGATGTCGCTGGCGCAGATCGGCGGCATCATCGCCAACACCAGTTTTCTCTCGCTCATCGTCACCCTCGGCGCCGGCAATCCGGCTCGCGGTGCCCAGCTCACCGTGGCGGCCTTCAGCATCGCCGCCATCGTGCTGTTTCTCATCTGCTTCGCGACGACCCGTGAGCGGATTCAGCCCCCGGCCGCACAGAAGACCCGCCTCGTGGACGACGTGCGCACGCTGTTGGCCAATCCGCACTGGCTGATGATGTTCCTGAACGGCATCGTGAACATCACCTTCGCCGTGATCCGTGGCTCGGCGGGCATCTACTACCTCAAGAACTACCTGGGCTGGGACGATGTGAAGGTGTTTGGCATGTTTCCGGCGATCCCGCTCTACTTCCTGCTCGGCGGCCTGGCGATGATCGTCGGCGCTATGCTGACGCGGTTCGTGGTGGCGGCGATCGGGAAAAAAGCCGCCTTCATCGCCAGCATGGTGGTGGTGGCGCTGACGGCGATCCCGTTCTACCGCATGCTGCCCGGCCAGGTCGGGCTGGTGTTTACGTTCCACCTCCTTGGCATGCTCGCCGCCGGCGTCAACGCCACGCTCTACTGGACGCTCGTTGCCGACACGGCCGACTTTGCCGAGTGGAAGTTCGGGGCCCGCACGACCGGGATCATCTTCTCGGCGACCACCTGCGCGCAGAAGGCCGGCATGGGGATCGGCGCCGCGATCGCCGGCTTTTTGCTCGACCGCTACGGCTACCAGCCGAACGTGGCCCTCTCCGACTCCGCCCGGCAGGGCATCCTGCTGATGATGAGCCTGATCCCGGCCGCCGGCCTCCTGCTGCTTGCGGCGGTCTTCACCCGCTACGGGCTCACCGAGAACGTCTGCCGCACGATGCGGGAGGATCTGGCGGCCCGGCGGCTGGCCCGCTGACCTCCGTCTACCCGTGGCGTGCCGTGGGATCACGCGGGGGTAGAATAAAGGGCCGGTTCCGTGGTCGGCCGTGAACTGGAGTCAGCGGTGAACATGGTTTGGCCGTGAACCGGGTTCGGCTGTAAGCCTGGGTCGGTCGTGAGCCTGGGGTCGTCGTGAGCCATGTCGCACTCTCGCATCTCCACACGCCGGATGGCAGGGATCCAACTGCTGGTGGCGGCGGCCTGCGCCGCGTCGTGGCCGCGGTGTGGCATGGGGGCCGCTTCCGACTATCCCTACGCGTCGTGGCAGGACGAGTTCGATGGCACATCCGTGGAGCCCGCTCGCTGGACGTACGACATCGGCACCGGTTCCCAGTACGGCCTGACGGGCTGGGGCAACAACGAGCTGCAGTACTACACGAACCGCACGCAGAACGCCTCCGTGTCGGGCGGCATGCTCACGATCACAGCCCTCAAGGAGAGTTACGGAGGTCAGTCGTACACGTCCGCGCGGCTGAAAACACAGGGCCTTTTCAGCCAGGCCGGCGGTCGGTTCGAGATCCGCGCGGCGCTCCCCACGGGACAGGGCTTCTGGCCGGCGATCTGGATGTTGCCGGCCGGCGAGGCCTACGGCGGTTGGGCTGCGTCGGGTGAGATCGACATCATGGAGGCCAAGGGGCAGCAACCAGACCGCGTCAACGGCACGATTCACTACGGCGGCTCCTGGCCCAACAATACCTGGAGCGAATCGACTCGCATCCTGCCGACGGGCCAAACCATCGCATCGTTCCACACCTACGCGTTGGAGTGGGACACGGCGGGTACGCCTGCGATCCGCTGGTACGTGGACGACGTCCTCTACGCCACGAAGACGTCGTGGTGGAGTTCGGGAGGTGCCTATCCCGCGCCGTTCGACAAGCCTTTTTCCATGCTTCTCAACCTGGCCGTGGGTGGCAACTACGTGGGCAGCCCGAATGGCAGCACGCCGTTTCCAGCGACCATGAAGGTGGATTATGTCCGAGTCTCAACCGCCGCGCCGCCAGCCATCACGCTCGCGGCACCGAGCGGCACCCTCACGCAGGCGGCTGTGGGCAATCCCGTGATCGCCGCGGCGGCATCGGTCACGAAGACGGGGGCTGGAACGATGCGGCTGACCGCCGCGAACACCCACACGGGACCGACCCGCGTGCAGGCCGGCCGCGTCGAACTGGCCAACGCGTCGGCCGCAGCCCGCAGCCAGGTGCAGGTCTCGGGCAGTGGCGTGCTGGCCGTGGCGGGCGGGCTCGATGCGACGATCGGCGGCCTGACGATCGATTCAGGGAGTCGGGTGGATCTTGGCAGCGGCCGGCTGACGGTGGCTTCCGGCTGGTCTGCCGCCACGGCCTACGCGTCCGTCGCCGCCGCCCGCGGCGACGGATCGTGGACCCGTTCGGCCGGGATCGGCTCATCGACCGTGGCGGCGGCGGTCGCGACGGGCCTGCCGCGGGCGGTGGGCTGGGTGGACAATGGCAACGGCTCGATCACCTTTGCACCCACGGTGCCCGGCGACGCCACGCTCGACGGATACGTGGACATTCTCGACGCGGCGGCCGTCACCTCGTCGGCGGCCTTCGACCGTCCGGTCTTTGCCTCGTGGCAGCAGGGCGACTTCAACTACGACCGCATCGTGGACATCCTGGATATCGCCGACTTCGTGTCCACGGGCCTGTTCGACGCGGGCCCTCTCTCGGCGACGAGCGTGGCGGCCGTGCCGGAGCCGGCTGGACGGATGACGTTACCGCTGGCCGCGGCCGTCGCGTGCTTCAGCCTGAGGTGGAGGCGGGCCGGGGCCGCGGGGCGAACCAGGGATAGATCGCCGGAATCACGAACGCCGTCAGCAGCGTGCTCGTGATGATCCCGCCGATCACGACGGTCGCGAGCGGCCGCTGAATCTCGGCCCCAGACGAGGTCGCCATGGCCATCGGCAGGAATCCGAGGCTCGCCACGAGGGCGGTCATCAGCACCGGCCGGATCCGCACTTCGGCCGTCACGATCGCCGCCTCCCTGGCCGCGAGCCCCCCTTCGCGGGCGTGCTCCGCCCCGGCGACCCAGACCAGCCCGTTGAGCACCGCCACGCCGAACAGGGCCACGAAGCCCACGCCGGCGGCGATCGAGAAGGGCATCTCCCGCAGGGCGAGCGCCGCGATGCCGCCCGACGCCGCCACCGGCACGGCGCAGAAGATCAAGGCCGCCAGCCGCAGCGACTTGAAGCTCGTGTAGAGGAGCAGGGCGATCAGGCCGAGCACCACGGGGGTGATCAGGAGCAGCCGGCGGCTCGCGCTGAGCAGGTTTTCGAAGTCGCCACCCCACTCGAGCGTGTATCCGCTCGGCAGCTTCACCTCCGCGGCGATTCGCCGCTGGGCTTCGGCGACGAAGCTGGCGACGTCGCGTCCGCGAACGTTGGCCGAGACGAACGTTCGCCGCCGCGAGTTCTCGTGCTCGATCGACGGCGGGCTCTCTTCGATCCGGATGTCGGCGAGTTCACCGAGCGGCACCGGCCGGCTGCCGGCGGCCGCCACCGGGATCTGCGGCACCAGATCCTCGTCCTCCCGCCACGCCTGCGGAAACTTCACCATCAGCGGGAATCGCGGGCGGCCTTCGTAGATCACCCCGGTCTGGATGCCGCCCATCGCCGACACCGTCTGCATGACGTCGAGGCCGTTGACGCCGTGCCGGGCCAACTGGTCCTGACGGGCATCGATCCGCAGCGTGGGCACGTTCGCCTGCCAGTCGGCCCGCACGTCGGCGGCGCCCGGGATGTCGCGGAGCACGCCCTCGATCTTCTTGCCGAGGCTGCCGAGCGTGTCGAGGTCGTCGCCGTACACCAGCACCGCCACGTCGGCCTTCACGCCGGCGACGAGTTCGTCCACCCGCATCTCGATTGGCTGGCTGAAGCCGAAGTTGGCGCCGGGCACGGCGGCCGTGAGGGCCTCCGACATCCGAGTGACCAGGTGGTCGCGGGTCACCCCCTCCGGCCACGTCGAGTGCGGCTTGAGCATCACCCAGACGTCGGTCTGCTGCACTCCCATGATGTCGTTGGCGATCTCGGGCCGCCCCGTCTTGCAGAATACGGTCTTCACCTCGGGAAAGCCGCCGAGCACCTCCTCGATCCGCGTCGTCAACGGGATCGAGTCTTCGAGGGTGGCGCTTGGCAGGCGGTTGACCTCCACCAGGAGATCGCCCTCGTCGAGCCGCGGCATGAACTCGGCGCCCAGTTTGAGCGCCACCGGAACGCTGGCGGCCACCAGGCCCGCGGCGACCAGCGAGATGACCACGGGGTGGTAGACGGCGAAGCGGGCGAGCGGCTGGTAGAGCCGGTGGAAGATCCGCATGATCAGCGGCTCGTGCTCCTCCTCGCGGGAGAGCACCGTCGCCGCGAGCACCGGCATCAGCGTCAGCGAGATCACCAACGACCCGAGCAGCGCGAACAGCACCGTCAGCGCCATCGGCCGAAAGAGTTTGCCCTCCGTCCCCTCGAGGAACAGGATCGGCAGGTAGACGATGGCGATGATCAGCTCGCCGAACATCGTCGGGCCGCGGACTTCGACCGCGGCGTCGCGGACGATCTCGAGCTTGGAGGTGGTCGGCGGCGCAAGCCCCAGCCGGCGGACGCAGTTCTCCACCATGATCACCGAGCTGTCCACCACAAGGCCGAAGTCGATCGCTCCGAGGCTCATCAGGCTCGCGGGGATGCCCACGGCCCACATCAGGTTGGCCGCGAAGAGCATCGAGAGCGGGATCGCCAGCGAGACGATCAGGCCCGCCCGCACGTTGCCAAGCAGGACCAGGAGCACCGCGATCACGAGCAGCCCGCCCTCGGCGAGGTTGTGGAGCACCGTGTCGAGCGTGCGGGCGATCAGGTCGGAGCGGTCGTAGAGGATCTCGAGCTGGACGTCGGAGGGCAGGGCCCGCCGGACGACTTCGAGCTTCTCCTTGGCCGCGGTGACGACGCGGCGGCTGTTTTCGCCACGGACCATCATCACCATCCCCGTCACCGCCTCGCCGCGGCCGTCGCGAGTCGCGGCCCCCTGCCGGGTGAGCGCGCCGATCCGCACGCTGCCGATGTCGCGGATCAGGATCGGCACGCCCCCCGCGGGGCTGCGGACCACCACCCGCTCGATGTCGTCGATGCTGCGGAGGAGCGACTCGCCACGGATGAACCGCTGCTCGCCGTTCTTGACGACGTAGCCGCCGCCGGTGCTCGTGTTGTTGCGGTCGAGGGCCGCGAGCACCTCGTCCAGTGAGATGCCGTGCGACGACATCCGATCGGGGTCGACCTGGACCTCGTAACTCTTCGCGTAGCCGCCGTGGCTGTTGATGTCGGTGACGCCGGGCACCGTCCGCATCACGGGCGCGACGTCCCATTCCAGGATGCTGCGGAGGTCCATCAGGCTCCGCTGCGGCCCTCGGAGCTCGAACTGGAGGATCTCACCGAGCGCGGTGGACAGCGTGCCGAGTTGCGGGTCGGCATCCGGGAGCGAGATGCCGCCGCGGGCGGCCGGCAGCCGCTCCGCCACCAGTTGCCGGGCCCGCATGATGTCGGTGTGCTCGCGAAACACGATCGTGACCAGCGAGATGCCGAGCCGCGAAATGCTGCGGAGTTCCTCGACGTCGGGGAGCCCGCTCATGGCGAGTTCCACCGGATAGGTGATCAGCCGCTCCACCTCCAGCGGCGGCAGCGTGCCCGCCTCGGTCACCACCTGCACCTGCACGTTGACCAGGTCGGGGACCGCGTCGACCGGAATCTGGGTGGCGGCGTAGAGCCCCCCCAGCGCCATCAGCACGAACAGCGCGATGACGAGCGCCCGATTCGCCAGCGACCACTCGATCACGCCCGTGAGCACGTCAGATCCTCCGCGCGGGAAACGCCCGAACCGCCGACGTCAGCCCTCGTCCTCGAGCAGCATCTCGCTCTTGAGCAGAAACGCTCCGCGGGACACGACCTGCTGGCCCGCTTCGAGTCCGCGGGTCACCTCGATGAAATCATCGGTGTCGATGCCGGTCTCCACGTCCAGCCGGCGGAAGCCTCCCTCGGCAGGTACGAAGACGAACGCTTTTCCCTCGTGTCGCATCACGGCCGATGCCGGCACCGCCGGAACCCGGCGGACCTCCCCCTGGGGCAGTTCGACCCAGACGAACATCCCCGGCTTGAAGTGGGCGTCGTCGTTGACCAGGTCGGCGACGATCGGCACGCTGCGGTTCGACGCATCGACCGTGGCGCCGATGTGGTTGATCGTCGCGGTGGTGCGGTGCTCGTCGGCGCCCGGCACGGACACGCCGACTTCCTGCCCCTCGGCGACGTCGACCGTGGTCCACTGCTTTTCGTGGACCTGCGCCCGGACCCAGAGTCGGCGGGTGTCGGCGACGACGAACATCCGATCGCCCCCCTTCACGCGTTCGCCGCGGCTCACGAAGATCTCTTCGACGATCCCGTCGAACGGCGTTCGCAGGGAGATGGCACTGATGCGGTCGTCGCTCGACGAGCCGTCGTCGTCATCCGCGGCGGCAGGGGGGCTGGCGTCGAGCCGGCCGCCGACGAGGTTCCGCAGGTTTTCCTTCGACACCTGGAGCAGCCGTTCGGACTGTTCGAGCGCGGCCTTGGCCCTGCCCTGTTCCTGGAGCGTGTCGAACTTCGCGCTCTCGCAGGCGGCCGCAAAGCTCGCCCGCGCGATCTCGAGGTTGCTGGTCCGCTCCTCCACGATCCGGCCCGAGAGCACTCCGCCGTCGCCGAGCGACCTCGTGCCGGCGTTGACCTTCTCGACGTACAGAAGCCTCGAGTAGGCGCCCAGGATTTTCTCACGGTAGTCGCCGAGGATGCGGCCGGCGAACTCCTGCTCGACCGTGTCCAGCGGCGGATGGCCCTCCAGCATGCCGAGGAGCGACTGCACGTTGTCGCCGATCGTTGCCGCCCAATCGGCCGCCTTGCGGGCGATCTCGCGATCGGCTTCCCGCTTCTTCACCTCGTCGCGGGCCACGCCCACCTCCGTGCTCGAGATCTCGGCGAGCGAGTCGCCCCGGGCCACCTTCTGCCGGATCGCCACGGAGATGCGGGAGACGATGCCATCGACGGGCGAGTCGTAGTCGATGCGGCTGCGGGCGTCGTAATCAAGCCGGCCCGGCACCGTGAGGTGCGCCCGCATGGGCCGCCGCTCGACGGCTGCCAGCCCGATCTCGCCCGCGGCCGCAGCCGCGGGGAGTCGCACGACACCGGCCTGGCCCGTGCCGCCGGCTTCGCCGGCGGTGAGAGCCTCTTCGTGGTCTCCGCCGGTGAAGTGGTGGGTGGCAAGCCACCACCACGCGAGACCGCCGAGCGCGAGCACGACCACTCCCGGCAGGCCGCGCCGCAGCGACGCCAGGGCAGACGACCGGCCCGCAGGTCGGCGCGGGTGAGATGGCGGTGGCGGCGGCGGTAGTTCGTGGCCTGGGGTGTTCATGTCGGAGTCAGGTGCGTGGGCAATGCTACAGGCCGGGGGAGGCGGGGGCGAACTGCAGGAGCGGGTTTTCTCATCGGGCAACGGCACCTACGGGGTCGGCAGCGGCACCGGAGCCGGTCGTGCGACCGGTTCGGCGATCGGCGGGGGACCCGCGTTGGGATCGCGCGGCGGGAGCGCCTCGGGGCCGCCCGACGGCGGGGGTACGACGGCGGGGGCATCGCCCGTTGGCGGGAACTGCTCCAGCTGGAGCAGGTCGGCGATCGCCACGGCACCCGTCCAGCGATCGGCCTGAGATTCCACGAAGGCCAGTTCCGTTTCGGTGAGGATCTTCTGTGCCTGCAGGAGGCTCAGGAACGTCACCTCGCCGCGGGCGTAGAGCTGCTGCGTGAGCTGCAGCGTCTCCCGAGCCTTGGGCAGGATCGACTGCTCGTACCAGTCGGCCTGACGCTGGGCGACGCGGTAGGTGGCGACCGCCTGAGCCGCCTGTGTGGCGAGGTCGAGTTCGATCGTCCGCAGGTCGGCACGGGAAGTGGCGATGTCGGCCCGTGCGGTGCGGATGTTGCCCTGGTTGCGGTCGAAGATCGGCACCTGCATCATCACCTGCACGAGCCCCTGCTCCTGGGCCGGACCGACCTGTCGCTGGTAGCCGCCGAGCACGTTGATGTTGGGAATCGGCTGGACGACGGCCCGCTCCAGCGCCCACTGGGCCTGGGCGATCTTCGCCTCAGCCGCCCGGGGCCTCGCGTTGGCTCGGACGATTTCCTCCTGGAGCGTCTTGAGATCGAACCAGGGGATCTTCTGGAACAGGTCGGCCTCGATCTCCCCCACGTCGGCGCGGGGCAGGCCGATCGCGGCCGCGAGCTGCCGTCGCCCCGTCTCGATGTAGACGGAGGAGTTGATGAGGCGGACCTCCGCCCGATCGCGCTCGATGCTCCAGAAGAGGACGTCGGCCTTGGTGCCTTCGCCGGCCTCGGCCAGCGCCGTGCCGATGTCGTACGATCGCTTGGCGATGTCGAGCAGGAGCTGATAGATCTGAACCCGCCGCTGGGCCACGAGCAGCCCGTAGTAGGTCTGGCGGACATCGCGGAGCACGTCGAAGCGGGCCCGAATGAGGTCGTACTCCGCCTGCTGCACCTTGCGGAGCGCGGCCTGTTGCGACAGCCGCAACTTGCCCGCCGTCACGAGATCCTGCGTCACGAAGCCGCTCCACTGGCTCTCGGGCCCCGCGATCTGGGGCGACGCGCCGGCGATCACCGGATTCGGGTAGAGCCGCGCCTGCACTGCCTGGCCACGGGCGGCCTCGATCGCCGCCCGGGCAGCCACGAGCCGTGGGTGGCTTCGCTCGGCGAGCAGCACGAACTCCGCGAGCGTCCGCGGGGCGGGAAGCCCGGCCGTCGGCGATATCGTCGCCGGCACCGGCTGATCGGACTGGAGCATGATCCCCGGGGCACTCAGCGGCGCGGCAAGGTCGGCCGCCAGGGCGGGGCCGGCATACGTCAGCAGGGCCGCACCGACGAACGCGGCGAGGGGGTGCGGCAGCGGGAGCGGTCGTGGGGCGCGCATGAGGTCCCGAAGCGTCTGGGAGGACGGTCATCAGAACCATCGGCTTCCGCAGCCGCCTCGGTGGAGGCTGCCGGCTGCGATTCAGCGACGCGTCGCGTGCCGTGGCAAACGGGGCAATGCAGGGCGCTGGCATCCTCCGGACGCCGACTTGCCCCGCCTGCCACGACGCCGGCCCATGCCCCAGCCACGCAGGTTTCCACCCATCACCGCGGCGGCGCGAAGCCCCGCTTCCGCATCAGGGCGTCGATCGTGGGATCACGGCCGCGGAACGCGCGGTAGCCGTCCTCCGGATCCACGGTGTTGCCCGCCGAGAAGATGTGTCGGCGCAGCCGCTCTGCGACTGCGGCATCCCACGGGCCTTCAGCCTCGGTGAAAGCCTCCCAGGCGTCGGCTGTGAGCGTGTCGGCCCAGAGATAGCTGTAGTAGCCCGCCGAATAGCCGTCATCGGCGAAGAGGTGGAGGAAGTGCGGGATGCGGTGCCGCATCACGATCTCCGCCGGCATACCGAGCGTCTCGAGCGTCTGCCGCTCGAAGCGGCCGGGATCGATCGGCTCGTCGCCGGCGAGATGGAGCTTCATGTCGACGATGGCGCTGGCGAGGAACTCAACCGTCCGGAACCCGGCGTTGAACGTCTCAGCACGGCGGATCTTCGCGACGAGTTCAGCCGGAATCGGCGCGCCCGTCCCGCAGTGGATCGCGAAGCGGCCGAGCACCTCGGGCGTGGACAGCCAGTGCTCCAACACCTGCGATGGAAGCTCCACGTAGTCGCGGGCCACGCGGGTGCCGGCGAGCGACGGGTAGGTGACGTCGGAGCAGAGGCCGTGGAGGGCGTGGCCGAACTCGTGGAACAGCGTGGTGGCGTCGTCCCAGCTGACGAGCGCCGGCTCGCCCGGCGGCGGCTTCACGAAGTTGCAGTTGTTCGAGACGATCGGGATCACCGGCCCGTCGAGCCGTTCCTGGCTGCGGTAGTCGCTCATCCATGCGCCCGACCGTTTGCCCGTGCGGGCGTAGGGGTCGAAGTACCAGAGCCCCACGGTCGCGCCGCTGCGGTCGCGGACCTCCCAGACCCGTACGTCGGGATGAAACACCGGCACGACGCCCTCAGCGACGGGCGCGAACGTGAGCCCGAAGAGCCGCTCGGCCACGAAGAACATGCCGTCGCGGAGCCGGTCGAGCTGGAGATAGGGCGTGACCTCGGCCTCATCGAGGTCGTACTTCGCCTTGCGGACCTTCTCGGCGTAGTAGCGGTAGTCCCAGGGAGCGATGGTGATGCCGGCATGCTCCGCGTCGGCGAGGGCCTGCATGTCGGCGACCTCCTCTCGAACCCGCTGCACCGCCGGCCGCCAGACAGCCTCCATCAGCTCGACCGCCCGCGTGGGTGTCTTGGCCATGGAATCTTCGAGACGCCAGTGCGCGTGGGTTGGGAACCCGAGCAGCTTCGCCCGCCGCGCCCGGAGGGCGAGGATCTTCGTGGCGTTCTCGTTGTTGTCGGTCGCCCCCCCGTGATCGCCGCGGTCGACAAACATCTGCCAGACCTTCTCCCGCAGGTCGCGACGGTCGGCGAACGTCAGAAACGGCTCCACGCTCGATCGCGTGTTGGGGATCGCCCACGTGCCCGCCTTGCCACGAGCTTCCGCCGCCTCGGCGGCGGCACGGCGGGCCGATTCGGGAAGGCCTGCGAGATCGCCCTCCGCGTCGAGAAAAACGGCCGAGCCGTCCTCCTCACGGAGCACGTTCTGCGCGAACGCGGTGTGGAGTTCCGCGAGCTGCTCGTTGATGGCGGCGAGTTCGGCCTGGTCGGCGGGGCCGAGTCGGGCACCCGCACGGGCGAGGTTCGTGAACAAGAGCCATGCGGCCCGGCGCTGCTCGGGTGACAGGGCCGTCGCGTCCGCCGACTCGTGGACCCTGGCCACGCGGTCGAAGAACGCCCTGTTCTGCACGATCCGATCCTGGAAGGCGGCGAGTCGCGGAGCCATCCGTCGTTCGACCTCCTGGAAGGCCGCGTCGCTGAGGTTGCTGCCGGCGACGCCGTAGACCGCGAGCACGCGATCGAGCGTCCGCGACGACCGCTCGAAGGCCGCGATCGTGTTGTCGAAGGTGGGCGGGGCGGCGTCGGCCGCGATCCGGTCGATCGCGGCGAGCTGCTCCGCCATCGCCGTCTCGATCGCCGGCTCGAAGTCGGTGACACGCACGCGATCGAACGCGGGCACGCCCCCGAAAGGTCCCGCCCAAGGCTCGAGCAGCGGATTGGCAACGGCAGCAAGCGGCATGATCAGGGTGATCCAGACGGCCAGGAAGGTGCGCATGATGCCGCGGATCATACCCGCTGCGCGGGCCGTCAGGCGGCGCGGCGTTGTTCGCGGCTCGCCTTGCGGCGGCGGCGCTGACGGCGGAGTTCCTGCCGGATGAGCCCGTTGGGGCCCAGGAGCCGCGGCACCTGCTGCGTGATCGACCAGATCCGAAAGATGTGCGGCCGCCGTTCGAGCGTGTCGGTCTCCGGGAGCAGCCTGAGCCATTCGTCGGTCACGCCGAGGCTCTTGGCCTCCGGGGAGGTGGCGATGTGGGCCACCACGTCGCGACGACTGTCGCCGCGGCGGAGCATGCCGGTGAAGTACGCGGTCGCTTCGGCATCGGCCTCGCGGCCGAGGATCGCGGCGAACACCTTGCGGATGAACGTGCCGTCGGAGCGATACCAGGCGGCGAGGACCGGCTCGACGATGTCGATGCTGCGGGCGGGATCGAGGATGGCACGGGCAAGCCTGGTGTCGAGCGCGAGAAGCGCGGCTTCCTCCTTGGCCAGCCCGGCCAGCCTCTCGATGAGCCGCTCGCGGGCGAGGCCGTCGTCCGCCTGGAGGACGCGGTCGCGGCACCCGTCGGCGAAATCCGCATACGTCGCCGCGGTCCGCCTGGCGGCCGCCTCGATCGACCATCGTTCAGCAAATCGTGCCCTGGCTTCCGCGCCGAGCCGGCGACGCAGGGACGCGTCGTCGCAGAGGCGGACGAGCGCCCCGGCGAGCGACTCGACGCTGCCGGGCTCGACCAGCAGGCCGACGGCGTCGTCCACGATCTCCGTGATGCCGCCGATCGCAGACGCCACGAGCGGCAGGCCGAATGCCATCGCTTCGAGCAGCACGAGACCGAAGCTCTCGAATCGCGATGGCAGCACGAAGAGATCGGCGTCGGCGTAGTGCTGCTGAAGCGCATCGTCCGACACCGCACCCTCGAAGACGACGCGACGGTCGGCCACGAGCGCCGGGGCGCGGCTGGTGAAGTCTTTGGCGTACGAGGTCACGCCGTTGCCCCCGGCATCCTTGCCGACGAGCACGAACCGCGCCCGGCGGTCGGCCCCGCAGACGCGCTCGGCCGCGGCGAGCAGGACGTCGGTTCCCTTGCGGGCTTCGAGCCGACCCACGCAGAGGATGCGAACCTCGCCGCCGTCGTCCGGCCGCGATCGTGCGAAGCGGTCGCGGGGATCGCGGACCCCGAGGTGGCAGACGGCCGCCGCGGCGGCGGACGGGCCGTGGTCGTGGAGCGTCTTCTCGAGGATCGCGTGGCTGATCGCGTGGATGTGGGTGGCCGTCCGCACGGCCTGCCGCTCCAGCGCCAGCTGCTGTCGCCAGGTCTCGCCGATGGCCAGCGTCGGATCGATCTCGCCGACGGTTTTGCGGCTGGTCATCAGGGTCAGCGCCACGGGCAGCCGGTCGTCGAGCTGGCAGAGGAGGCCCTCCACGTTCCAGAGCGGTGCGCTGACGAGATCGAGCGGGAAGCGGCGGTTGAGCCGGAGGACCTCGTCGTGGATGCGGGCGCAGTGAATCAGGTTCGGAGCCGCCTCGAACGTGGCCGCCTCGGTGGCGGCGATGCCGCCCGCCCGCGGCTGCACCCGGTGCACCCATGGGCCCTGCTCCCAGTCGATGCGGTCGTGGTCGGGTGAGCGGGTGATGACGTGCACCTGGTGGCCGGCGGCGGCAAGCGATTCGGCCAGGTCGCAGGTGTAGCGGCCGATGCCCCCGAAGTCGTCGGGCGGATACTCGTTGCTGACGAAGCAGAGCGTCAGCCTTCGCCCCTCGGGACGGATGGTGGGGAAGGGCTTGAATCGCGACCGGTCCGCGGCGGGGATCGAACCGAGCCGGCGGCGGCCGGCCCGGCCGAGTTCGAGCCCGCGCTGCTGGCCCTCGGTGACCCGCTGCATGAAGTAGTCGAACTGCTGCTTCGTCATCAGGCCGTCCCGCAACGCGCCGGTCGCGTGGCCCGCCACGCCCGCGGTGTAGGCCACGAGGTGGGAGTGGATGGCGTCCCACGGATGCCGGTCGCGGCCGTGCAGGAGGGCGAAGTACCAGGAGTTCTTCACATTCGGATAGGGTTCGAGCACGATCCGCCCCGTGGTGCGGAGGTGCGATGCGAGGTACTTGTGATGGACGGCACCGTCGGGCAGCGGCACGAGCAGCAGGCCGAGGTCGTTGACCCTCGCCGCCACGTCGGTCTCGTCGTGGAAGTACTCGATCTCTTCGTCGAAGCCGCCGATGGCGGCGAGCACGTCGCGGCGAAACGACGAGTTGGTGCCCTGGAGGTAGATGAACCGCTCGGCACCCGCGGGGATCGAACGGTAGTCGGGCTGCTCACCGGTGAAGTGCGTGCGGCCGAGGCGGTCGCAGAGCGAAAAGCGGTACTGGTGCCGGACGCCGGTGTGGTCCCAGACGATGCCGCCGACGCCGGCGACCTGCGGGTCGGCGTAGGGCTCGGCGAGCTTTTCGAGCCAGTCGGGCTCGGGAATGGCGTCGTCGTCGATGAAGGCGACGACATCGCCCGAGGCGGCGGCAATGCCGACGTTGCGGCTCATCGAGATGTTGATCTCGGGGCAGCGACGGATCACGCAGGCATCCTGCCAGGCCTCGAGGAGGGAGGCCGTGCCGTCGGTGGACGGGCCATTGACCACCACGACCTCGAAGTCGCGGTAACGCTGCTGGCGGAGAGCCGCCAACGTCCGGGGAAGGCTCGTCGCCCGGTTGTAGGTGTTGATGACGACGCTGATCAGCATCACGCGTGACCGCTGTGGTTCGACTGGGTTGTGACTGGGTTGTGGCTGGGGGGGTGAGGCGGGGAGATGTACCCGGGGCTGGCTGGCGGCGGCAATGGCAGCCGTATCCCCGCGACCTTGCCGCACCTACCCAAGTTTGCCGGGCGTCGTGCCGCGTCGGCGGCTCCTACCCGGCCCGGCGGAGCATCCGCAGGCCTCCCCAGAAAACCCGCTCACCATCCTCGAACTGGTCGGTCCAGACGGGACTGGCGATCAGATCGCCGCAGTCGATGAAGCCGCCATCGAGAACGGCACGGTCGATGCCTCGCCTGGTCGGTCCGTAGGCTGAGTCGTGGCAGAGCACGATGGCGCCCGGGGCCAGGAGCGGCAGGGCGGCGACGAGGTCGGCATGCACGGCGGACTCGGCGTGGTCGCCGTCGATGAATGCGAAGGAGAATCCCTCGGCACTGCGGGGCAGCGTCTGGTAGGCATCGGGCGATCCCGCGGCGACGATGGTCGCCTTGTCGGCGAGGAATGCGGCGTGAATCGGTGAGATCCGAGGTTCGGGATCGATCATGAAGAAGGTTGCGGGCGTGGTCGGCTGCCCGGCGTCGATCAACGCCTCCGCGATGATGCGGGCAGAGCCACCCTGATAACTTCCCACCTCGAACAGGTGACGAGGCTTGAAGGCCTGCACGAGCCCGTAGAGCAGCGTTGCCTCCTGCGGTTGGAGGTGCGTATGCTGCAGGTCGAAGCCAAGTCGATTGCCGCCCATCGCTGTCCTGTTCCTCGCGGCTGTCCAGTTCCTCGCGGCTCTCGTGTCCCTCGCTGCTGCGTGGGTCATAGCAGCGCGAGGCGGTCGCCGACAATGTCACGAGCCAGGCCATCGCGGTGCTTCGGCGAGGTGCTTCCCTCGTCCCGGTGTTTTCCCTATTCCGCTGGTTCAACGGAGCCGCCTTGTTCATGAGGATGCGGGTATGAACGACGACCCGCCGGCGAGTTTCAGCGTCGTGATCGTCGTTTCCAGGGGCGATGACGCGGCGGTCGTCGAGCACCTGGATCGGCTCGCATCGCTCTCCGGGCCTCCGCGCGAGGCATGCCTCGTCGTCTGTGGTTCGCTGGTAGCGATCTCGCCGGCCTGGGCTCGCGTGAAGGTGGCCCACGAACCCCTCGCCCACGACGCGACCGCCCGCAACCTCGGTCTGGCGACCGCAGCTGGCGACGTGGTGGTGTTTCACGCCATGCGACCCCCGGACGAGAAGCTGCTCGACGCGCTCTGCAGGGAGTTTTCCGACCGCGACGTGGCGGCCGTGGTGGCTGGGCCGGACTGTGCCGCCTTTCGGCGCATGGAACTGGAGGCGATCCGCGGCCTCGACGAGGCCTACGGCGGAGGTGCCGAACTCCACGACGCGTGTCGGCGTCTGGCGGCAGGCGGTCGGAAAGTGGTGTGGGCCGCGTGCGGCGGTCTCGAACGGGCGGATCCCGACATGATCGCCCCGCATCGTCGTCTGATGTCGCCCGGCCTTGCCAGCCGCCGGCGGCGGTCTTTCCTGCCGCTCGTCCCCAGTCCACGCCGGCACGAGCAGCCCTCGAGCGCGGCGAGTCACGGCGCGATGGCAGCGGCTTCGTGCGACCCTGGCCCGGAGTCTTCCCTGGATCCCGGCTTAGGGCATCCCCCGGAGTGCGTCGAGTTCGACCCGCTCGCCGACATGCGGCACACGCTCCGCAGGATCTGGACCGACCTGGTGCCGCCAGGCACCCGCTGCGCGCTGGTCGGGTACCCGGATCATTGGAACGTGGGTGACGCGGCGATCTGGTGGGGCACCCGCCGGCTCCTCGACGCGATCGGCGTGCACGTCGAGTACGCCTGCGACCCCTGGAGCTACGAGCCGGCCGCCTTGCGAACTGCGCTGCCCGAGGGGCCGATCCTGATCCTGGGCGGCGGCAATCTCGGCGACGCCTATCGCCACGAACAGTCGCTCCGCGAGCAGGTCCTGGCGGACTTCCCTCAGCGGCGGATCATCCAGCTGCCGCAGAGCATCTGGTTCGCGTCGCCGAAGCGCGCCGAGGCGTTGGCGGACACGCTCGTGCATGCCGCCGACGTGACTTTGCTGCTTCGTGACGCGGCGAGCCTCTCGTTCGCGCGGGACACATTTCGATGCGGCTCCGCCCTCTGCCCCGACGCCGCGGTCGCCCTCGACCTGGCCGAGTCCGGCGGGGCACCCGAGGTGCCGCTGCTCGCGCTCTGGCGGACCGACAGCGAGGCCCGCGAGCACATGGGGGGAGGCGGCGAGGGCGTCGTCGTGGCTGACTGGACCGCGCCGGGGCCTGAGCTCAGCCTGATGTCGACGGCGGCGCGGCGATTTCAGGAGTGGGTCGGCGATCCGCCGGCCGAGATCGGCTCCTGCTCCACGCGGCGGCGGATGGCGTGGCGGCATCTGCCCTGGCTCTGGGACCAGCTCGCCGAGGATCGGACGCTGCGAGGCTGTCGCTTCCTGTCGAGAGGCCGCGTCGTGCTGACCGACCGGCTTCACGCGCATCTGCTCTGTACGCTGATGCGCAAGCCGCACGTGGTCTGCGACTCGACGAACGGCAAGATCTTCGCATATCGCGACACCTGGCCGATCCACGATCCGCTTGTGCGGTTCGCTTCCAGCCGGGCCGAGGCGGTGGACCTCGCCCGTGACCTGCTGAGGTCGCTGCCCGATCACGTGCCGGGCGGCAGTGGCTCGTAGTTGCCCACGTTCTCCCGTGGGAAGGGGAGGTCGGGAATATCGCAGCCGAGGAGTCGGCAGAGTTCCGGCCAGCCGTCGCCGGATTCCCAATCGACGACGGCCAGATCGTGCGGCCGTCCGCGGAAGTATTCGATCACGTCGGCGTTGTGCCGGCGGTAGCGGTCGATGAGTTGCTCGGCCGTGACGTCGGGGAAGGGAAGCCCATAGAGCACGCGGCGGACCTGGGTGAGGCTGTCGCTGACGAACGCGGGGTGGCGGAGCATGTTGAGGTAGCTGCGGATCCAGCGGTCGGGAGCCCGGGTCGTGAGCACGAACCGGCTGCCGGGGAAGGCGGCATCGAGTTCCCGAAAGAGCAGCAGCCACGGCCAGTCCTCGAAGGCATTCGCTCCGGCGGCGACTGACAGGATGGGTTCGAGATCGCCCCGCTCGAGGTGCGGCACGAGGTCGAGTCGCTGGCCGACGTGGCTGTAGCCGAGCAGTTCCAGGCAGCGGCCCAGCGTGGTCGTGCCGGTCTTTGCCCAGCCGATGCCGAAGATCTTCATCGGGTTTACCGTGCGGTGAAGGATCAGCGAGTGGATGCCTGCGGCCGCTCGTCGCTCGGAAGTGCGGTAATCGAATAGACGCGATACCGTCGGTCAGCCGACTCCCGGATGAGCCTGCCTCCGGCGGCGGTGATCGCCTCGCTTGCAGCCGCGACGATCTCCGCGTCACCAGCTCCGTCGAGCCAGATTGCATCGAAGCCCGCCGACCTGCCGCGTTCCACCGAGCCCCTGGTGGACCCGTCGCCGATCTCGTCGGCGAGCCGCTCCCATCGCGTGCCGAACACAGGCCAACTCCATCGCAGCCGCTTCGAGAATAGGACCGGTTTGGCATGGTCGAACTCCCGCATCACGCCCGAACCGCGATCGACCGGAAACCCCGTCGTCGGCAGCATCCAGACCGTGGTCGCGTCCGGCAGGGCCTCTTCCACGTCCGCAACGAAGGCTGCCAGCTCGCAGCGCTCGCTCGACGTTTCCCGCGCCCGCGAGCGAATGGCGGCAGCCACATCCTGTTCGACGAGACCGCCGGCGAGCACGCCAAGCCACGCCGCCATCCTCGCCCAGCGAGGCAGCCTGCCGAACATGGCGGAGAGCCACGTCCCGAGGGCGGTGAGGCTCAGGAAGGAGATCAGGGGCACGACACGGTTGTAGCAGCGAAACTGAGGCGTCACGAACGTGTTGAAGATGGAGCCCAGGCCGCCCGGGACCGCGACGATCACGAGGGCGATGATCAGACACGCCGCCGCGTGGATGGTGGCGCGGCCGCGGTCACCCACCAACGGTCTCCAGCCGACGACCGCGGCCAGGGCGATCAGGAAACCGATCGTGGCTGCCACGCCGAGCTTTGCGTGCCGGCTCTCACCCCGAAGCGGCCACGCGATCGACTCGACGCGACGGCCGACGGCCGCGAGCGGCGGGATCCGCGAGGCGGAGGAGGGCATCACGAGGTCTCGGATGCGCAGGCCGAATGTGTCGGCTTCTTCGGGCCGTTTGTAGTCGAGTGACGCCGGGCGTCCGTCGTGGGCCCACGCCAGGAGCGTGGGAGCGAGGTTGGCGGCACCAGCCGCGAGAAGCACCGCGAGGCACACCGCACCGCGCCGCAACGACTCGTGCCGGCCTCGCAGGAATGCGACGAGCAACGCGGCACCGAAAAGAATCGCAAAAAAGAACGGGTAGTAGGCATAGCCGAAGCCGGCGACAGCCGTCGCCGCGACGGCCGCGAGGAACTGGCGTCGGCCGAGGGACGAGATTCCTCCGCCTGCCACGAGGATCGAAAGGGCCGCCGGGATCGGCACGAAGGCGGCGTGCAGATTGAGGTGGGTGACATTTCGCAGGTAGGCATGCGGCGATGCTGCAAAGAGCGTCCCGCAGACGAGGGCAGCTATCCGCCCGAGGCCGAGCAGCCGGAAGGCCGCGTAGGCATTGATGGCGGCGATTCCGATCAACGCCAGCCAGGTGCCGTTGAGGACGGCGACGGGGTCGGCGGTGAAGGCAGCGACGATCTTCATGACCGCCGTCTCGACCGGCAGTTGGAGGCCGAAGGCAGCCAGCGGGAATCCCTCGGGCGCACCAAAGCGGCTGCTCTGCCACGTCCATCGATCATCGATCGCGATCTTCGCCACGACCGCGTGGAGGACGGCATCGCCCTCGAACTTCAGGGGGCGGCCGGTGAGGATGTCGCCGCCGCCGCACGCCCAGGCCGCGACCACGATCGCCACGGCCGCCGCCACGCAGGCGATCCCGATCTCGGCTCGGGGCGACGAATGGGAGACGGTCATGAAACGGCCGTCGCGGGGATCCCGCGATCCGCAGCGGGACAAGGCCTTGACGATAGCAGCGACATTGGCGACCGACCACGCCAGTTGTGGCCGCCGACGGCTCGCCTCTCGTCCGCGTCGCGCATGAAAAACCCCGGCCCTCGCGGGTGCGAGGGCCGGGGCTCGTATCGTTTTCGGATTCGTCGGGCTGGGCTCAGCCGGCGATGCGGGCGAGGGCCTTCTTCTTCCGACGCTTCATCCAGTCGAGGCCGGCCAGGGCTCCGATGCCCACGCTGGCCAGGGCGATCGTCGCGGGCTCCGGCACCGCGGCGATGCGGAAGCCGACCTGCGAGGTGGTGACCGTGGAGTTGCGGAAGATCGCAGCACCCTGCTTGTTCCAGGCGTTGGCGTCGGCCAGGGCCGTGGCCCAGCTGCCCGAGAACACCTGCGGCTTGCCGGCGTCAGCACCGGTGCCGGCGGTGTCGGTCAGTTCGGTCGCGTTGCCGAACATGTCGTAGGCACCGTAGAACGAGGTCGTGTTCACGTAGCTGCCCACGTTGATCGGGCTCACCGTCGGGGTGGCGGCCGCACCGTAGTTGGCCACGTTGGCAAGCGTCACGTTGGTGACCGTGTTGGTCGGGGCCGTGGTCTTGTTGGTCGGGAACATCGTGTACGCCGAACCGTTGTAGAACCCGGCCTTGTACCACTGGTCGCGGCTCGGCAGGTACACCGTGGCACCCGCGTTGCGGGCCGGAATCGCACCCGAGGTCTGGTTGTTCAGCGTGTAGGCACCCGTCTCCATCGACGCGGAGCTCGCCTGCTGGCCGTTCTGCAGCCAGTTCGCGAACCGGGCCGCGGAGAACCAGCTGGTGAACACCACGGGCATGGCACCGTAGGAGGTGCCGGCCGGCGCTCCGGCCGGGGCTCCGGCCTTCACCGAGTACTTCGAGCCCGCCGCCGCTGCGGCGTTGAACGTGATCCCGCCGACGGCATCGCTGCCCATCAGCGAGCTGTAGATGCCGTTGGGGTTGGTGCCGGCGGAGTCCACCTTGTTGAGGAACTCCGCGTACTGCGCGTTGCTGGTCTCGTACTTCGAGATCTTGAACGTGTCGGACACCGCACCCCAGCCGGTGGACCCGTTGGCCGGGTTGCCGGGGTTGCCCACGGTGGCGTAGTCGATCGTCACGCCGAAGACGACCGTTGACAGGCTCGCCACGGCGAAGGCCACGCAGCTTGCGAAGGCCCGCATGTTCAGCATTCGGGCGCCGCGGCCGCTGCCCCAGGTCCACCGCTTGTTGCGGCGGTTGTGCATCCCGCTGACCCGCGTCGGAGCCCCGCCCGCACGACGATAGTCGGGGTGACGGCTCCGGGTCTTCGACGGCTCGCGATCTCGACCAAAGTCGACCGCATAGCTCACGTCGGCATCATCACGATAGGTATCCACGGTGCTCATGAGACTGCTCCTTCACATTGGGGCTCCACCGCCGCTTTGTGGGCGCGTGGGAGCCGGATTGGTTGAAAACGAAAACGAACGACTGACTGGACGAACGAAAACGACTGATTGGACGAGCGAAAACGAACGACTGAATGGACGACTGGATGACCGACTGGTTGACCGACTGGTTGAAATCAGCCCGGACGGCACGCGGCGACGAGGCCGCGGCCGGCCTCAGGCAACCTGGAACACACCCCGACGGTCCGACACCCGACGGGCTTCGGCGAACAGGCTCATCAGGGCGTCACCGTGCGACACGCCGGGCAGATACACCCACGCGCCGAGCTGACGGGCCCAGAGCTCCTCGTCGAGGCTGTCCTCGGAACCACAGACCACCAGGAGCGTGCCCGGACGGGCGGCGAACTCTTCGGCGATCTCGATCGAGTCGTTGACCCGGTCACCGAGCGGACGGGAGATGTCGACGATCACGAGTTGGAACTCGCCGTCGACCGCGGCCCGCAGGTCGGTGGCATCGGCCGGAACTTCGCAGCCG
>JAGWWA010000045.1 GCA_018970605.1 Planctomycetota bacterium
GAGGCTGGTCTGCGCGGCGATGCCGCGAGGCGATGATCGTCTTGACGCCCGGAGCGCATGCGTCTCTATTTTTCGGCTTCGACCGCGGACAAAGTCCGTCCGCCTGGTCGACCCCCGGAGACCGTTCGACATGCAGCCCACCGAGCTTGCCGAGATCGAGGACAACGACCTCGCCCAGGCGACGATGTCGATCGTCGACCGGATTCGTCCGCACCTCACCATGATTCTCGCGGCCATCGGGATCGGATTTGCCGCCATGGCGGCCTGGACGATGATCTCGTCGCAGAAGGCGGCCGAGAAGTCGCAGGCGTGGGACGAGTGCCTCACCGCGCTCGCCACTCGCGATGCAGGACGTCTCGGTGGAGTGGCCACCCGCTTTCCCGGGTCGGCGGCCGCGGTCTGGTCGCAGATCCTGCTGGCTGACAACGCGCTGGCCGACGGTGGCAGGATGATCTTGGCCGACAAGGCCCAGGGCCGTTCCCGGCTCCAGGCCGCCGCCGACACCTACGCAGCGGTGATGGCCCAGCGTCCCGAGGCCCTCGCCGCGGAGCGTGCCACCTTTGGCCTGGCCCGCGCACGTGAGGCGCTCGGTGAACTCGAGGCGGCCCGCCGCGGCTATGAGACGCTCGTGAAGGAGTACCCGAACAGCCCGCTCCGAGGCCTCGCCGAGACGCATGCCGCGGCGCTTGGCCGCCCCGCGACGGTCGCTTGGTACGATTGGTTCGTCAAAGATGCCAAGCCCGCCTCCCCCCCAGCCGCCGAGCCCGCCACCTCCGGATCCACGACACCAGCCGGGTGACGAGGCGAGTTTCGTCATTGCCGAGGAGCAGGCGGGCCAACGGCTCGACGTCTTCCTGGTGACCGCGTTCCCGGCCTTCAGCCGCTCGTTCGTGGCGCGGGCGATCGATCAGGGGGCCGTTCGGGTCGACGGCCTGACGGCTCGCGCAGCGCACAAGCTCCGGAGTGGGTCGCTCGTGCTGTTTACGGTGCCCCAGCCGCCGCGTGAGGGGCCGGCTGCCGAGGAGATCCCGCTCGATTTCCTGCACGTCGATGCGTGGATGGCCGTCGTCAACAAGCCCGCGGGCATGGTGGTGCATCCCGCGAAGGGCAACTGGAAGGGGACGCTCTCCGGCGCGCTCAAGTGGCACCTGGAACGGGAAGGTGGCGGCCTGTCGACGGCGGGTGGCCCGACCCGGCCGGGCATCGTCCATCGGCTCGACCGTGACACCAGTGGCGTGATCGTGGTGGCGCGGAGCGAGGAGGCCCACCACGCCCTCGCCAGGCAGTTCGAGCAGCGGACGACCGCGAAGACGTACCTTGCGATCACGCAGGGCGTTCCGCGGTTCGACCGCGACGAGATCGACATGCCGATCGGCATCCATCCCTATCAGCGGGAGAAGATGGCGGTCCGTCGCGATCACTCGACCAGCCGGGAGGCCGTGACGAGGTACGAAGTGCTGGAACGATTCCGTGCCGGCGCGCTCGTTCGCGTCACGCCGCAGACCGGCCGCACCCACCAGATTCGCGTGCACCTCGCCGCCATCGGCTGCCCGGTGCTCTGCGACGGCCTGTACAGCGGCCGCACGCTCATCGAACCGACCTTTCTCCGCCTTCCCGCGGGGCCGCCGCTGCTCGAGCGGCACGCGCTGCATGCGGCGAGCCTCGCCATCGATCATCCCACGTCGGGTGAGCGGCTCACGTTCTCGGCCCCACTGCCGCCCGACATGGAACGGATGCTCGCGGCGTTGCGGTCGGCGGGGTCGGCCTGAGCCGCGGTGGGTGGGGCTGCGGATGATTCCCCCTCCAGCAGGATCGCCCGCGGCAGCGTGGAATCGATCACCCGGGAAAGAGCGATCACGAATCCTGCGGCGCCGTCCCGCCAGCCGCCCCGCAGCACGTAGCTCTTGGCGAAGGCGTTGAGGCCGCGGAGCGGCATCGTGATCAGGCTCGTCCGCTGGTGCTTGCCCCGCATGATCTCCGCCTTCAGGGGCGCGTAGCGGAGCGACCGGGCGAGCACGTCGCTGCACGAGTCGTAGCTGTAGTGGAGGATCGAGCCGGCCAGCAGGATCGGCGGACGCTGTGATGCCACCTCCTCGTGAACCCGCAGCGGCTTGAACGACGCGGTGCGACGGTTGAACAGCCGGAGCACGCGGTCGTCGCGCCACGGGCCGTGGCGGACTTCGCGGCGCCCGACGAAGGTCCGTCGTCGCAGCGCGTAGCAGGCGGCGGGATCGTCGAGGACGGCCGAACGGACGGCCAGCCGGGCCTCGTCGTCGAGCACCTCGTCGGCGTCGAGCGACAGGATCCAGTCATGGCGGGCCAGTTCCACCGCCCGCCGCTTCTGCGGTCCGTAGCCGAGAAACGCCTGATGCTCGATCCGGGCTCCCGCGGCCCGGGCGATCGCGATGGTGCCGTCGGTCGATCCGGAGTCGAGCACCAGTCGCTCGGCGCAGAAGTCGGCTGCCGCCAGCACCGCCGCGAGATGGCGGTCCGCGTTTTTCGTGATCACCACGGCCGAGATCGGCGGCATGCCGTCGGAGGTGGCGGCCGGCGGCAGGGAGGTCATGGTTTCGTCGGGGGCGGGGGCGTGACCGGCTCGTCGTGCACGGCCCGTTCGTCGCTGCTCGGCGCCGTCTGCAGGGGAAACTCGAGGACGAACGTGCTCCCCTCGCCGAGCCGGCTGGAGGCGTGGATGTCGCCGCCGTGCTCGCGGAGAATCTTGCGGCTCACGGTCAGGCCGAGCCCGGTGCCCTTGGCCCCCTTCGTGGACACGAAGAGCGTGAAGATGTCGGCCAGCGTCTCGGGAGCCATGCCGGCGCCGTTGTCGGCGACGGTGATCCGCGCCACGCCAGCCTCCCGATCGGCCGCGGCGGTGATCGTCACGGCGGCGTGCTCGCGCCCCTCCACGGCGTCGAGCGCGTTGGTGACCACGTTGAGCACCGCCCGCGACATGCCGGCCGGATCGAAAAGCAGCAGTGGCAGGTCTGCCGGCGGTCGCCAGTGGATCGCCGCTCCTGACTCCTTCGCCCGCTGGTGCACGGTCTCCACGATGTCGTCGATCAGGGCCGCGAGGTCGGTCGGCAGCGGGTCGGGTTCGCGCTCCTTGCTGAAGGTGAGCATGTCCATGACCAGCGACGAGATCTTGTCCTGATTGCGGCGGACGATGTCCCAACCCTTGTGCAGCACGCCCAGGTCGTCGTTTTCCAAGCCCATTTCCACGAGATAACTGCCGCCGCGGATCCCCTGCAGGATGTTCTTGATGTGGTGTGAGAGGGTGGCGATCGCCTGGCCCGTCGCCGCCAGTCGCTCCGACTGCACCATCGCCGAGTAGTAGGTGGTGTCCTCGACCGCGAGGGCCGCCTGGTGGCCGATCGCGATCATCAGCTTGAGGTGGTCGTCGCTGAACCGCCGCTGCCCCTGGTTGGCCGCCTCGATCAGCGGCGTGGTCGTGTCGACGTAGATCAGCCCGACGGTGTCGTAGCGGCCCCGCATCGGCACGCAGATCGCCTCGCGCACGCCCGTGCGGACGACGCTGTTGCCGGAGGCGAAGCGGTCGTCCTCCTGGGCGTCGCTGGTGAGCACGCCCTCGTGGTGATCGAGCACATAGTCGAGAATCGTGCGGCTGATCTGCATCGTGGCGGCGTCGCCGGCCTTGCGATCGCGGCGGGCTTTCGTGCGGAGTTCGCGGCTCTCCGGGTCGAGCAGCATGATGCAGCCGCGATCGGCCTCGACCCACTCGAAGACCAGCTGGAGGATCCGGCCGAGGAGTTCGTCGATGTCGAGCGTGTGGCTCACCGCCAGCGACGTGCGGTACATCACCTGCAGGTTGCTGCGGGCCTTGGCCAGCCAGCGATTCTGGGATTCCTCCGGCGCTGCGAGCACGATCGAATCATCCTCCCGGATCGTCCGCACGATCCGGGAGCCGTCACCCGCGTCGGTGGTGGGCACGATGTCGACGGCGGCGAACATCTCAGGATCGTCGCCGTCCTTGGCGTAGATCAGGACGGTTCGGCCGAGGCGGATGCGGTCGCCGCTGGCAAGTTCGGAACGCTCGATGCGGGCGTCATTCAGGAACGTGCCGTTGGAACTCTTGAGGTCGCCGAGGACGTAGGCATTCCCCACCTGGCGGATTTCGGCGTGCCGTCGCGAGACCTCGTTGTCGTCCACCTGCACCGCGTTGCCGGCCTCACGGCCGATGCTGATCGCCCCCTGATTGGCGTGGAGGTCGAAGCGGGTGCCGCGATTGCGGCCCTGGATGACGAACAGCGACGGCACGGTGGGGTCGTCCGGGACGGTCGGGGAATCGGATCGACTCCGATTGTCTCACAGGGGGCAATCCTCTGGAAGCGAGGCTCGGCCGATCGCGGCGGCGGCGTAAAATGACGGCGGTGACGCGCTGCACGTTCTGCGAGGAGGCGAGACGATGGTCGAGGCTGCCAAGGACATGGCTCGAGCCGCCGTGCGGGGGACGATCGCCGGAATGATCGCCGCGACCGCCGTGGTGGCATGCGGTGCCGACTCTGTGGCGGTGCCGGTCGCATCGGCTTCCGAGCGGCTCCGCGCCGCGGTCGAGTGGCTGGCCGCGCCGGAGCGGGAGGGCCGCGGTCCCGGTACCGATGGCATCGAGGCCGCGGCCGACTGGGTGGCGGGGCAGTTTCGCGGGATCGAACGGCTGCAGACCCGGCTCGTGGGCGGCGGGCCGTTTCAGCCGTTCGAGATGACCCTTGAGGCCACGCTCGGGCCTGCGGACCGCAATGTCGTGGAACTCGTTGGACCCGAGGGAGCCGACGGCCGGCCGGTGGTCGTGCCCCTGGAACTGGCTCGCGACTTCACGCCGCTCGCTGCCGGCGGGGGCGGGGAGTTCGATCTGCCCCTGGTGTTTGCCGGCTACGGGATCACCGCACCGGCGGAACACTACGACGACTACGCGCCGCTCGGCGCGGCCGCGAAGGGAGCCGCGGTGATCGTCCTGCGGCAAGAGCCTCAGAAGGACGATCCGCACAGCGTGTTCGACGGCAACCAGGCCTCGCAGCACGCCGCGCTCGCCCGCAAGGTGGCCAACGCGTCGGAGCACGAGGTCGGTGCGGTCGTGTTCTGCAACGACGCCGACGCCGACGGGGATTCGCTGATGGCCTTCACGCGAGCGGGGGAGGGATCGAACAGCCGCACGATGCCCGTGCTGCACCTGCGGCGAACCACCGTGCAGGAGGTGGTGCAGCGGAGCATGAAGCGGTCGCTCGCCGACGTTCAGAAGGGGATCGACGCCGATCTCGAGCCGGCCAGCCGGCCGCTCGAAGGCTGGCGGATTCGCGGCCGCGTGGCCATCGACCGCCGCGAGGCGACGTCTCGCAACGTGCTTGCCTTCCTCCCCGGCGCGGGGCGGCGGGCCGCCGGCGACGCCCCGGCCATCGACGCCCGCGAGCTCGTCATTCTTGGCGCTCACTACGACCACCTCGGCTACGGCGGTGAGAACTCGACCGCGCCGGGCGAGAAGGCGGTGCATCACGGGGCCGATGACAACGCCAGTGGCACCGCGATGCTCATCGAGATCGCGAGGCGACTCGCCGCCGAAGGGCCGCTGCCGCGGAGCGTGTTGTTCATCGCCTTTTCCGGCGAGGAGCGGGGGTTGCTGGGCAGCGGTCACTACGCGGCCAACGCGGTGCTGCCGCTCTCCGACACCGTGGCCATGGTGAACCTCGACATGGTGGGCCGTCTCGTCGATGACAAGGTGATCGTGCACGGCACGGGCACGGGCACCGGCCTCGAGGAGCTCGTGGACCGGCTGGTGGCCCGGCACGGCCTCATGGCGGCGAAGGAGCCCGGCGGCTTCGGGCCGAGCGACCACGCGAGCTTCTACGCCAAGAAGGTGCCGGTGCTCCACGTGTTCACCGGGTCGCACGGCGACTATCACCGCCCGAGCGACACGGTCGACAAGATCAACGTGCCGGGCATGGAAAGGCTCGCCGACCTCGTGGCCGACATCGTCCGAGACCTGGCCACGCGCGGCGACCGACCGGCCTACGTGGAGGTGGCCGCCCCCGCCTTCGCCCGCGGCGGCGATCGCCCCTACTTCGGCAGCATCCCCGACTTCGGCAATCCGGGGAGCGGCTATGCGATCTCGGGCGTCGCCAAGGAGTCGCCGGCCGCGAAGGGGGGTCTGCAAGGGGGCGACCGCATCGTCCGTCTGGGCGAGAGCGCGATCACGAACCTGGAAGATTTCGACAGCGCGCTCCGCAAGCACAAGGGAGGCGACACGGTGCCGGTGGTGGTCGTTCGCGACGGCGTCGAGGTGACGCTCGACGTCACGCTTGGGCCGCCGAAGTGATGTCGCCGAATCTTCGCGGTTGCGTTCAAAAGGCGATGCAACCCTGGCGAGCCAAAGCCGGCTGCGGGACGGGGCGAGGCGGCTCGCCAACGGCAGGATAGCCGACGCTCGCCATCCTCGCCCCGATCCCGCAGCCTGTCCTCATGATGGGCGCTCAAGGCACGAACTCAGCGAGGGGCTGCCCATGCCCTGCCGCCGGCGTTGCTGACCAGCGGAGCCAGGATGGCGGAGCGCAGTCAGCATCGAGCGAGCGAAGGGCAGGGATGCCCGTAGCGAGCGTCCGGCGGCGGGGCGTGGGCAGCCTCGAGCCTGGGATGAACGCTGCATGCCCCCATCGCTTACGCGATTGGGCTTCCTGAGGACGAGCGTCCGGCGGCGGGGCGTGGGCAGCCTCGAGTCGGTGCGATGCGGGGTGATACCGGCCTGAAAAGCGGCTGTTTTTTCGCCGCGAAGTTGCCCTTGAGTCGGCGGGGGACGGTCGCCATCATCCCGCCCGCGTCGGCATTCCCGGCGGCCACGGACGGCCGCCTCGGTGGGCCGGCCATCACTGGTCCGGCCCATGTTCCGCAAGCAAGGAGAGCATTCCGTGAATAGGCATCTGGCAATCTTCGCAGTCGCGGTCGCCGGGGCACTCGGTCAGACCGCCGCCCACGCCCAGGCGCAGCCCGCGCCGGCCGCCGCCCCCGTGGCCCGGACTGCGGCGCCGGCCACCCACGTCGCCGTGATCGACGTGGGCTACATCTTCAAGAACCACACCCGCTTCAAGCAGGCGATGGACAAGATGAAGGACGAGGTGATGCAGGCCGAGAACGCCCTGAAGGCCGAGCGCGACCGGATCAACGGACTGATGGAGCAGCTCAAGGGCTTCAACGTCGGCACCCCCGAGTACAAGAAGCTCGAGGCGGAGGTGGCCAAGGCGCAGGGCGATTTCAGCGTCAACGCCCAGCTTCAGAAGAAGGACTTCATGGACCGTGAGGCGAAGGTCTACCTGCAGGTCTACAACGAAATCGAGCGGGCCGTGAGCCAGTTTGCCCGTGACAACGGGATCGCGGTGGTGCACCGGTTCGACGGCGACCCGGTCGATGCCGCCGACCGCAATCGGATCCTGGGCAGCATCACCAAGTCGATCGTCTATTACGATCCGCAGGTTGACATCACCCCGGACATCGCCCGGATGCTCAATGGCGCCGCCGTCGCCGGGGCGCCCGCGTCGCAGCCCAAGCCCGTTCGCTGATCGTCCGGATCGGCCGTCGATTCACCGTGCCCGGAGGGGCGTCGCAGACGACCCTCCGGGCACGCTCCATCCTCCACGCGATCCGCATGCGCACCCAGCAGACCATCCGCCGCCCTGTCTCGGTCTCCGGTGTCGGGTATTGGAGTGGTCGTGCGGTGACGGTCGAGTTCGTACCCGCGCCGGCCGGCACCGGTGTCGTGTTCGTGAGGACCGATGCGGGTGGGCCGGTTCGCATTCCGGCCTCGGTCGCCCATCGCGTGGAGGCGACGGCCCGAACGAATCTCGCTGCGGCAGGCGTTCAGGTGCAGATGGTGGAGCATGCGATCAGCGCCCTGGCGGGCCTGGGGATCGACTGCTGCCTGGTGCGGGTTGATGCGGAAGAGATGCCAGGGCTCGATGGCTCGTCGCGGGCGTTCGTCGACGCGCTCGACGCCGCCGCGCGTGACTCGCTCGGGGCTCCGGTCGAGCCGCTCGTCGTCGGCGAGGTGTGTCGGGTCGGTGACGAGGATGCGTGGGTCGAGGTTTCGCCGCCGCGATTCGCCGGCCTGTCGGTGGAGTACGAGCTCGACTATGGCCCGGGTCCGATCGGCCGGCAGACGCTCGCTCTTCGCGTCGTGCCCGAGACGTATCGCACGGAGCTCGCGTCGGCCCGCACGTTCATCTCGCAGGATGACGCCACGCGGTTGCGGGAGGCTGGCCTGGCCACGACCGTCGGCTATGGTGACCTGCTGGTGTTCGGTGCCGACGGTCCCGTGGGCAACACGCTCCGTTGGCCCGACGAATGCGTCCGGCACAAGGTCCTCGACCTGGTGGGGGACCTGGCGCTCGTGGGGCGGCCGCTGCACGCTCACGTCCGCGCCCGTCGCAGCGGTCATCGCCTCAACGGCGCCATGGCTGCGCGGCTCGTCGCTGGTGAGGGGAGGCGGGCCTCGGCCTGATGCGGCATGGCAGACCACGACCAGCATGAAGACGACCATGAGCCGGTCGCCGGCGCCGTGGGGCGGCCGCCGGAGATCCATCCTACGGCCGTGGTCGAGGACGGTGCGGCGATCGCCGACGACGTGACCATCGGCGCCTACTGCGTGATTTCGTCGGCTGCCACGATCGGTCGGGGCTCGATGCTCGCCAATCATGTGACGATCTCGGGCAGGGTCGTGATCGGCGAACGCAACCGTATCTTCCCGAACTGCGTGATCGGTGGCGAGCCTCAGGACGTCAGCTACCGAGGCACGGATACCCGCGTCGAGATAGGCGACGACAACGTCATTCGCGAGGGGGTGACGATCAATCGGGCGACCGAGAAGGAGGAGGGGCTGACCTCGGTGGGCAGCCACAACTTCCTGATGGCCGCGTCGCACGTGGCTCACGACTGCCACGTGGGGGACCATGTGATCATCGCCAACGGCACCCTGCTCGGCGGCCACGTCCGCGTGCACTCGCGGGCTTCGCTGTCCGGCGTGGTGGCCGTGCACCACTGGGCCACGATCGGCGGCTGGTCGTTCGTGGCGGGGCTGTCGCGGGTACTGCACGATGTGCCGCCGTTCATGCTCTGCGAGGGGTCACCCGCGCGGCCCCGGTGCATCAACGTGGTGGCCCTGCGACGGAGCGGGTTTCAGCAGCCGGTCATCGAGGCGATCTCGGAGGCCTACCGACTGCTCTATCGGGCCAAGGTGGGCGTCGAGCCGGCGCGGGAGATCCTGCGGTCGCAGGGCATGCTCGGGCCCCAGGTGAACGAACTGCTCGAGTTTCTCGAGCGGCAGCAGCAGGGGCGGCATGGCCGCGCCCGGGAACGGAGGAAGGCGGCATGAAGCGGATGCGGATGGCGGTCGTCGGCTGCGGACATCTCGGGGCGATCCATGCGCGGCTGCTGGCCGCTCGCGCGGACGCGGAACTCGTGGCGGTCGTCGATCCTTTGCCGGAATCCCGCGATCGTGTCGCCGCGGCCCACGGCTGCCGCGGCCTCGCCGAACCGCGCGACCTCATCGGCGTCGTTGACGCGGCGGTGGTGGCGGCGCCCACAGGCCTCCACACCGGCGTCGCGGTTCCGCTGCTCGAGGGCGGCATCGATCTGCTCGTCGAAAAGCCGCTCGCCGCCGGCGTCGAGGACGCCAGGGCGATCGTGATCGCTGCGCGGCGCTGCGGCAGGACGGTTGCCGTGGGGCACGTGGAGCGGTTCAACCCGGCCTGGCAGGAGGCGGCGGCGCGGGCCCGTGCGGCCTCCTTCATCGAGGCGACGCGGACGGCCCCCTTCACCTTCCGTTCGCTCGACGTCGGCGTGATCCACGATCTCATGATTCACGACATCGACCTCGTGCTCTCGCTCGATCCGGGCCGGCTCGAGCGGGTCGAGGCCCGCGGGATCGTGGCCACCGGCGGCTTCGAGGACGCCGTCAGGGCCAGGCTCGTGTTCGCGTCGGGCTTGATCGCCGACCTGACGGCGTCGCGGATCAGCCCGGCGGCCCGTCGCACCGTCTCCTTCTGGTCGCCCGATGCCATCGTGCACTGCGACCTCACCGCCAAGACCGTCGAGGTCGTGTCGCCCTCGGAGAGCGTGCGGTCGGGAGGCTTCTCCGCCGCCGCCGTGCCGGCTGCCGAGCGAACCGCCATGAAGGACCGCTTCTTCACCGACATCCTGCCGTTCGAGACGCTCACCGTGGCCGACGCCAATGCGATCGCGGGCGAGCACGACGATCTGCTGGCCGCGATCCGGGAAGGACGGCCCCCCCTCGTCACGGCCGCCGCCGGGGCGGCCGCCGTCGAGATCGCCGCGCGGGTGCTCGACGCGCTGGAGTGCACGCGGTTCGGCCGCGGCCGTATCGGCTCACCCGGTCGGACCCCCACGATCCCGATGTTTCCTCATCGGAAGACCGGCTGACCGGCAGAGTCGCGCCGGCCGGCACGATCGGCACGCTCCGCGCTGCATGCCCGGCGGCTGGTTGCCGATATCGAGAGTGGCCGTTGGCCGCAGGGACCGCTGATGCGACGTTTCACCGCCATCCTCGTGCTCGTCGTGTTCGCCGCGATCCGCGGGATCGGCGATGCTGCGCCGGTCGAGTTCGACGGCTTCGGACTGGAGAACTTCGAGGGCACGGGTTCGATCGCGGCGGAACTGCAGCGCATCACCGTCGCCCGGGAACGCGACAGCCTCGGGCGGATGCCGGAGCTCGCCGTGGCGATGCAGGGGCCGGTCGGCCGCGACGCCCCGCCGGTGCCGATGGCGGCGGAGCTCCGCAGCCGCATCGACCGCTTCGACGTCTCGGCCGGCATGCTCGCCGACGCGAACATGGTCGCCGAGGGCCCGGCCCGCTGGATGGGCCGCGTCGGCGTCTCCAACGATCGTGGCGACGGCCGCGAATCGCTCGAACTCCGCACCATGGTGGGCAACAACGCCGAGTGGGGCCTCGTCGGCGTCGAAGTGGGGCCGCGAGTCGAGCGACGGCTTGGCAAGGGCGTGACCGTGTTCATCGACGGCAAGGCCGAGGCCCGGGCGATGCGATCGGCCGAAACCGGCTGGTGGTCGCTGCCGGGCACATCGACCGACGGCTCGTCGATGGTCGGCGTGGCCGCCCGCACCGGCCTGACGCGTTGACCGTGGTGAGTGGGGGCCACCGCCGCTCGAGGCCGCCCACGCCCCATCGCCGGACGTTCGCTGCGGGCATCCTGCCCTTCGCTCACTCGATGCTGCCTGCGCTTCGGCATCCTGCCTGCGCTGGTCAGCAACGCCGGCTCCTGGGGCACGGGCAGCCCCGAGCTGAGTTCTTTCTTCCCTCGTAGCACAGGTTTCCAACCTGTGCCGCGTCACGCGAGGTCGCGGTCTTGGAAGAGGATCAGCGCCACGAGCAGCGCCAGGGCCGAGTAGAGGGCTGCGTAGAGCGCGGCCCAGCCGAGGTAGACCCAGGGCACGGGCGTGCCGCCCACCACTGCCGCCTCGATCGTGAAGTGGTCGAGCACCGGCAACAGCGTGGCGATCAACTTGCCGAAGAACCTCACGATCGCGAACTTGCCCACGCTCGACTGCACGATCAGCGGCACCAGGTGGCCGAGCGCATAGACGGTGAAGCAGATGATCAGGTTGGGAACCATGCCCAGCCGCGTCGAGACCGCGAGGCTCACGGCTGCCATCAGGATCGTCTCGAGCAACGAGAGCACGAGCCCCGGCACGACCGTGATCATCTCCTCGGCGCACTCCCGCCAGAGCGGATCGGTCTTCGATGCCTCGCGGGCGTCGTAGATCACCTTCAGGCTCGTCGTGGCCAGCAGCACCCCGCCGAGGATCAGGAATACGAGCGTGGCCACGAGGGCGAGTCCCGCGAACTTGCCGAGCACGAACTGCCAGCGGGCCAGCGGCTTGGAGAGCACGGTGAGGGCGGTGCGGCCCTCGATCTCCTCGGCGACCGAGATGCTCGCCGTCCAGACCACGACCAGCAGGGCGAGCACCTTGATCAGGGTCAGCCCGCTGTCCTTGAGCATCTTCACGTCTTCGCCGAACGTGTTGTAGGGAATCACGATGAAGGCCAGCAGCAGGGCGATGCCCGCCACGATCGCGACCGTGAACACGGGCTGGCCGATCGCCTCCTTCGTGGTGGCCGAGGCGATGGCGGCCAGCCGCGGTGCCCCGAGCCGAAAGATGGCGTAGGCGGCCACGACGCCCGCCAGCGCGACGAACGTCCAGGGGAGCACGCCGGCCTGTGGGTTCTCCGCCGCCAGCCGCCAGCCGATCGAGAGCCGCGCCGGGGCCGTGCCGTCGTTGCTCGCCTCGAGTTTCGCCCGCTGTCCGACGAACGGGTTGGTGGCACCTTCGGTCTTCGTCCACGACCAGGGCTTGCCCGCGGCCAGGGAGACCTCGGCCTCCTTGACGAGGGCATAGCCGTCGACCGGCTGCTGCGTGCGGACGAGGAGCGGCGCGTCGCTCTCCATGCGGAGGTCCGCGAGTTCCTGGGGGCGGAGATCGAGCGGGATCTCCATGAGCTTCGTGCCCGGCTCGACCACCACGGTTCGTTGGAAGTCGTTCGTCGCCCAGAGTCGCGTGAGCGACCGCGTCACCTGATCGAGCGGGACCAGCGGCGTGAAGGCCACCGCAGCGGCTGAGTAGGCGAGCAGCAGCCAGGCGAGCGGGCCGAGGAAGCCGTCCCCGAGACTGACGCGCGCTTCGGCGGCGAGCCGCGGGGCCACGAGCCGGAGCAGACCGTAGACCACGAGCGTGGCGACGAGCGTGGCGGCGGCGGCGGCTCCCACCATCCAGATCGGCGGCAGGGCGATCATCCAGCGGTTGGCATTGGCGAACAGGGGCACGATCATCGTGAGCGACACCAGCGGGGAGCGGGCAACGGGATTCCGGAGGCCGGGAATCGACGTCCCGGATTATGGCTCGCCCGACGGAGAGGCGGAAGTCGCCTGCGAGGTCAGCCCACTTCGTCGGGGCCTGCGATCACGACCGCCGCCGGGGCGTCGAGCGGCCAGGCATTCAGCACCCGGTGGGCGTCGTCGAGCGTCACGGCCTCCACGAGGCGGAGCTGGTCGGAAACCGACCGGTAGGTGCGGGCATGCGACCAGTCGAGCCCGACCTCGAAGAGCCTCCGTCGGGGCTTCTCACCGCCGAGGACCACCCGGCTGGCGAGTTTGTTGCGGGCCCGCTCGAACTCGGCTCGCTCGAGGCCCTCGGTCGCGGCCGTCGCGTAGATGGCGGCGATTCGCTCGCGGAGCGTCTCGACGTCGGCGGCATCACACGACAGCTGCGTCACGAACAGGCCCGCGTCGAGGTAGTCCTGGTGCAGGCAGGCGGCCTGCTCCGCCTCGCCTGTATCGATCAGGCCCCAGTAGAGCCGGCTGCCCGAGGCGTCGCCGAGCAGCATCGCGAGCAATCGGGCGGCGTGCCGGTCGGCGTGAAACTCGTCGGGCCCCGCCACCATCCAGACCGCGTAATCGAGTGCCGCGGACGCTTTCACGATCCGCTCGACCCCGGGATGGGCTGCCTGCCGCGGTGGATGCGGCAGCCGTCGCTCCAAGGGGGCCGCCGGCTCCCAGTCTCCGCAGAGCCGCTGTGCCGACTCGACGAGCGCGGGGAAGTCGATGGCGCCGCTGGCCGCCAACACCGTGTTGCCCGGCGCGTAGCAGCGGCGGTGGTAGTCGCGCATCGCTTCCACCGGCAGACGCGTGATCGACTCGACCGTGCCGAGCACGCTTCGCGCCAGCGGATGCCGGCCGAAGTAGCTCGCACGGCAGCGGTCGTCGGCGCCGAATGGGGGTTGGTCGTCGTACATCCGGATCTCTTCCAGGATGACGAGCTTCTCGGTGTCGAAGTCCGCATCGCGGAGCGCCGGCCGCATCATCGCCGCGAGCAGTTCGACGGCTTCGTGCTGCTGCTCCGGCAGGACCGACGCGTAGTAGACGGTGTCCTCCTCGCTCGTGAAGGCGTTGGCGCTCGCGCCCATGGCGTCGAAGCGGTGATTGATCTCGTCGCCGCTGATGCCGGGCGTGCCTTTGAACACCATGTGCTCGAGGAAGTGGCTCACGCCGGAGACGTCGTCATTCTCGTCGCGGGAACCGGTCGCCACGAAGAACCCGATGCTCGTCGAGACCGCCGCGTCGGATGTCTCGGCGACCACGTCGAGGCCGTTGGCGAGGCGTTCATGCAGGAAGGGCATGGCGGACCTCCAACGGCTCCCGGCCGAGCGACACGACCGTGAGGTCGCGGGGTGGATGGTCGGCCAACCAGGCCTCGATCCCGGCCACGTCGAGGCGGTCATATCGCTCCAGTTCCTCCGCGAGCGTCCGCAGCGCCTTGAGGTGATACCACTGCCGGGCGATGGCGCCGGCTCGGGCGGCACTCGATTCCTGCTGCATGATCAGGCCGCTCTTGGCCCGGGCCTTCACGCGGTCCACCTCGTCGCGGGTGATCGTGCCCGGCAGGCGGGCGATCTCGGCGAGCATCACGTCGAGCGTCTCCTGGGCCCGGTCGGCCGACGTGCCCGAGTAGCAGACGGCGTGGGCGAACTCGCGGCTCGTCTGATAGCCCGCCGACACGGTGTAGCAGAGGGCGCGGCGCTCGCGAATTTCGGTGAAGAATCGGGAACTCGGGCCACCGCCGAGCACGGCCAGCGCCGCCGTCGCCTCGTGCGAGGCGTCGTCGCGGTAGGGGGGCTGCGGCCAGCCCACCGCGATGTGGGTCTGCTGCGCGTCGTGCGGCACGTGCAGGGCGACGGGGCCCCGCGGTCCGGTGGCCACGGCCTGGGGGGCCGTAGCCTGCCAGTCACCGAGCAGCGCTTCGATCCGGCTGACGAAGTCGTCCCACTCGATGCGGCCGGCGACCGAGACGATCATGCCGGACGGCTGAAGGTGGCGGCCGACGAATCCACGGACATCGTCGATCTCGATCGACTCGACCTCGTGGGAGATTCCCTCGGTTGGCATGCCCCAGGGCGCGGGAGACTGGAGCCGGCGAAGCGCGGCGAGGGTGCGGTGGGCCGGCTCGTCCTCGATGCCCGCGAGGTTCTGAAGCACCATCTGCCGTGCCGCGGGGAGTTCGTCGGCGGGAAGCAGCGGCCGCCGGAGGATATCGGCATAGATCGGCAGCACCTCCGGCAGCTGGCGGGCCACCATCGCGCCCGACACGCTGATGTGGGTGCTCGAAACTCCCTGCGCCAGCTGCACGCCGGCGGACTCGAGATCCTCGACCAGACGACGGCTGTCGCGGAGGCCCGCACCACGGAGGCACATCTCGCCGGTGACCGTCGCCAGCCCGCACTTGCCCTCCGGGTCGTGGATCGCCCCGGCGGGAGCGTGAAAGGCGACCGCCACCGACTCGAGTTCGGGCAGCCGTTCGCCGACGATCGTGATTCCGTTGCCGAGAGTGGCCGAGTGAAGGGACTGCTTCAACGCGGGATGCCTTCAGGGGAAAGGCCGGCTGCAGGGGGGAGCCGGATCCTGCCACCCTAGGCCATGACGACGGCTTCGTCCACCACCTTGTACACCGTCCGGACCCGGCGGAAGCCGAGACGCTGATAGAGGCGGACGGCCCCGGCGTTCTCGACCGTGACCTCGAGCGACACCCGCTTCACGCCGTGCATCCGAAAGCCCGCCAGGCACCTCTCGATGAGGCACGTGCCCAGTCCCAGGGCCCGGTGACCGGGTACCACGCCGATGTTCTGGATCATCCCGGTGCCACCGCGTTCCGCGACCCCCTGGATCGTGCCGCACCACTGCAGGGTTTCGGGAGTCGATCCGTGCGCGATCAGCCAGGTGGCGTTGGGCAGAAACCCTGACTTGTTGCGGATTTCCCGCATCAGCCGACGGCAGCCCTCGAGGCTTCCGAGGCATGGAAAGACGAGGGAGTCGATCTCGTCGCGGAACGAGCGGAACTTGGTGCGGGCGTGGATGTCGAGCACCGCCTCGTTCCAGGGCACGAGCCGGTAGTCCGACGGGAGCGCGGGTGCGAATCGTGGGACGGAGAGGTCCACCTCCATCCGGTACCGCTTGAAATAGGTCGAGTCCATCGGAAGGTTCCTCGGGCCCGCTCGACGCGTCTGATGCCCGAACGTAAGTCTGCCATGCGAAACGGTCAACGCGCCGGTGGTTTCGAGGATTCCGAACCGGGCGAAACGCGGGCGGCGTTGTCGCGGGCCAGGAAGGGGAGGTATGATTTTGAGGCCTCAAAAAATGATTTTTGACTTCCCAAAAACTGAGTTGGGGGCCTTCGGGGCCCGGTCGCGGCCGACGGCCCCGCCGGTTCGCTGGCTCGCCCTCGTCGTCGGCGGGTTCCTCTGCCTCACGCCCGGTTGTGGCGGACGGGTTGCCCCTCGCGGGGATGCTGCCGGTGGGCCGCTGCGGGTGGTGGCGACCACGACCGTCGTCGCCGACCTCGTGAGGCAGGTGGGGGGCGACCGGGTGGCCGTCGAATGCCTGATGGCCGCCGGCATCGACCCGCACTCGTACAAGCCGACGCCCCGCGACGCCGACCGGCTTGCCGGGGCCGACATCGTCGTCGCCAGTGGACTTCACCTCGAAGGGAAGCTCACCGATCTCCTCGAGCGGTTGGGCCGGAGTCGCCCCGTGGTGCTCGTCGGCGACGCGCTTCCGGTGGACGACCTGATCGCCGTCGGTGGCGACCTCTTCGATCCGCACGTCTGGTTCGATGCCCGGCTCTGGAGCCGGGGCGTGGCCCCCGTGGCTGAGGCCCTCGCGGCCGCCGACCCCGACCATGCCGACGCGCATCGCGGTCGTGCCGCAGCCTATGTCGCGCGGCTGATGGGGCTCGATGAGCGGCTGCGGAGGCAGGTCGCCGCGATTCCTGCGGACCGCCGCGTACTCGTCACCGCGCACGACGCCTTCCGCTACTTCGGCCGCGCGTACGGCATCGAGGTCGTGGGCGTGCAGGGCACGAGCACCGAGAGCGAGGCGGGCCTCGCCGACATCAACCGACTCGTCGATCTGGTGGTCTCGCGCGGAATCCCCGCCGTGTTCATCGAGACGAGCGTCTCGGATCGCAGCGTGGCAGCGCTCCGCGAGGGCGCGCGGGCCCGCGGGCACAACGTCGGCGTCGGCGGCACCCTCTACTCGGACTCGCTGGGCGGGCCTGGCAGCGGCGCCGAGACGCTCGAGGCCGCGCTCGAAGCGAACGTGGCGGCGATCGTGGCGGCGCTGGCGGATGCGTCGGAAACCCGAGGGGAGATCGTTCCGTGACGCCGACCGGGCCGCTCGTCGAACTGCACGACGTCACGGTCGCCTACGGCCGGCGACCGGTGGTCTGGAACGTCGATCTCGTGATCGACGAGCCGTGCCTGTTCGGGATCATCGGCCCCAACGGCGCCGGCAAGAGCACACTGCTCAAGGCGGCGCTCGGCCTCGTGCCGCTGGTGGGAGGAGAGGTGCGGTTCTTCGGCGAGCCGCTCGGCCGCGTCCGTTCCCGCGTGGGCTATGTGCCGCAGCGGGAAACGGTGGACTGGGATTTTCCGGTCAACGTCATGGATGTGGTGCTGATGGGCACCTACGGTCGTCTCGGCTGGTTTCGCCGGCCGGGAGACCGGGAGCGACGCCTGGCACGTGAGTGCCTCGACCGGGTGGGTCTCGCCGACGTCGCGGGCCGCCAGATCGGCCGGCTGTCAGGCGGCCAGCAGCAGCGGGTGTTTCTGGCACGGGCCCTGGCCCAGCAGGCCGATATCTACTTCCTCGACGAGCCGATGGCAGGCGTTGACGTGCGGTCGCAGGAGCGAATCTTCCACGTGCTTGACGACCTCAAGGCCGCGGGCAGTCTCGTCGTGGTCGTGCACCACGATCTGCGGACCGCCGCCGAATGGTTCGACCGCGTCGCCCTCGTCGATCGTCGCGTGGTCGCCGCCGGCCGGACGGGCGAGACGCTCACGCCGGAGAACCTCCAGCGGACCTACGCCGGCCACGTGGACGTGCTCGATGACCTTGCCCAGGCCATCGCGGCACGGGGGCGGACGCCATGACCGCGGCGGCCGGCCTCGTCTCCTACAACACGGTCGTCGTGGCCTTGGGCGTGGCGGCGGTCGGGTTCGCGGCGGGTGTCGTGGGCAGCCTGTGCGTGCTGCGAAAGCGGGCGCTCGCCGGGGATGCCGCGGCGCATGCCACACTTGTCGGCGTGGCCTGCGCCTTTCTCGCGACCGGTCGCCGCGACCTTGTCACGCTGCTCGTCGGCGCGTTCGTGGCTGCGTGCGTCGGCCTGGGAATGCTCGTCCTCCTGCGGCGGTTCACCCGCACCCGCGACGATGCGGCGACGGCGCTGGTGATCGGCGTCTCCTTTGGCCTGGGGATCACGCTCGTGTCGGGCCTGCCCGCCTGGGGCTACGCCAACTCCGCCGGACTCGAGCAGTTTCTCCTCGGCCACACGGCGGCCCTCACGGCCCGAGATGCGTGGCTGCTCGCGGCGGTGGCGACCGTGGCCGTGGCCGTGGTCGCGGCGATCCTCAAGGAGGCGACGCTCGTCGCCTTCGATTCGGCCTTCGCGGCGGCGACCGGCTGGCCGGTGAGCGGGATCGACTATGCGGTCGTCGGGCTGGTGGCCCTGATGGTCGTCGCGGGGTTGCCGGCGGTTGGTGCCGTGCTGGTGACGGCCCTGGTGGTGATTCCGCCGGTGGCGGCCCGCTTCTGGACCGACCGCGTGGGAACGATGGTCGTGCTCTCGGGCCTGATCGGCCTGGTGGCGGCGGTGGCGGGCGTGGCGGCGAGCGCGACTCGTCCGGGCCTCGCCACCGGACCACTGGTGGTGATCGCCGCCGCAGTGGTGTTCGCGGTCTCATTTTTCTGCGCTCCGCATCGCGGCTGGATCGCGCGGCGTGCCGAGGCCTCGCAGGGCATGGCATCGCAGTGGAGCGACGGGGAGGTGGGCCCATGACGTCGTGGCTGCAGCTGGGTGAGGCCGGGGTTGGCCTGGGCGGCATCCATGCCTGGGCGATGGCCACGGCCGCGGTCATCGCAGCGTCGTGCGGGCTGGTGGGCACGCTGCTGGTCGTCCGGCGGATGAGCCTTGTGGGCGATGCGATCAGCCACGCCGTGCTTCCGGGAATTGCGGTGGCCGTGCTGGCCGGCGGGCGTCCGGGCGGGCCGCTCGTGTTCCTGGGCGCGGTGGCCGCCGCCATGCTCACGGTCTGGCTGACTCAGGGCCTGCGGGCGGCCGGCGGCCTCGCCGAGGACGCCGGCGCGGGCGTCGTATTCACGACACTGTTTGCGATCGGCGTGGTGCTCGTCGGCCTCGCACCGCCGGGCACCCATCTCGACGCCGCCTGCGTGCTGTACGGCGAACTCGCCTTCCTGCCATTCGACACGATCTCGATCGCGGGTTACGCCGTGCCACGGTCCTTCGTTGCAGGCACGACCGTGCTCGCGGGCCTGGTCGCAGCGGTGGTGGCGACGTGGAAGCTGCAGGTGTTCACCGCGTTTGATCCGGCCGGTGCCCGGGCGGCAGGTCTGCCGGTGGTCGGCGTGACGGCCGGGCTTCTGGCCGCGACGGCGGTGGCCACGGTGGCGAGTTTCGATGCCGTGGGCGCCGTCCTCGTCGTGGCGATGCTCGTGGCGCCCGCGGCGGCCGCGGAACTGCTCACACGCCGGCTCCATCGCATGGTGATGGTGGCCATGGCACTTGGTGCCGTGGCCGCCTGCGTCGGGTATCTCGCGGCCTGGCGGCTGCACACGAGCGCCGCGGGCATGATCGCCGTGGTGCTTGGCCTGGAATATGCGGCCGCCGCCGCGATCGCCCCCGACGATGGACTTGCGGCGCGGGTGATCGCACGCGTCCGGCTCGCCTGGCGGGTCGCCCGCGAGGACAGGCTCGCCACCGTGTGGCGGGCGGAGGAGTCGGGCAACCGCTCCGGGGCGCGGCCGCACACGCCCCACGAGGCAATGGTCGCCCGGTGGCTCGAGCTCACCGGCCACCTCCTTCGCGACGGCTCGTCGTGGCGGCTTTCGCCGGCGGGGCGTCGCGAGGCGGAGAACGTGGTGCGGTCGCACCGTCTCTGGGAAGCGTGGCTCGGTCGCCACGCCGATCTCCCGCTCGATCATCTGCATCCGCCGGCCGAGTGGGTGGAGCATCATCTCGGAGCCGAAATGCGGGAGCGACTCGAGGCCGACATGGACGAGCGGGCCGCCGACCCGCATGGTCGCGAGATCCCGCCCGAGGCGTGACGGCTCGCCGCACGCTCCATCAGGAAGCCCAATCGCGTGAGCGATGGGGGCATGCTGGTCGCGCCGCAAGGTGCTGCCCATGCCACTGCGCCGGACGCTCGCTTCGGTCATCCTGACCTTCGCTCGCCCGATGCTGACGTCGCTTCGCCATCCTGGCTTCGCTTGTCAGCAACGCCGGCTCCATGGCACGGGCAGCCCCTCGCTCCATCAACGAGGAGCCGCAGGGCTTCAGCGTGCGGTTGGGTACTGGTTGGAAACCTGTGCTCCGTGCGAAGCGGTGCTGCTGCCTGTCCGTCGCGCAGGTTTTCAACCTGCGGCACAAAAACTTGTTGCTATCCACGCGATGCGTGGAGCCGCCGGAGGGTTGCCAGGTTGCGGCGGTCAACCGCGGGGGACGGCTTGCCGTCGGGGCCTTCCTTCGGCGTTTCGAGGATGAACGGAATGCCGGCGAGCTTCGGATGATTGATCAGCAGCCGAAACGCCTCACGGCCGATCTTTCCCTTGCCGATGGCCTCGTGGCGATCGACCCGCGAGCCACATTCCCGCTTTGAGTCGTTGGCGTGGACCAGCTTCAGCCGCTCGAGGCCGATGTGGCGGTCGAAGGCCCGAAGGGTCTCGTCGAGCGCCGCCTTCGGGGCGAGCGCGTAGCCGGCCGCAAATACGTGGCACGTGTCGAGGCACACGCCCACCCGTTTCTTGAGGCCGGGCTGGGCGTCGATGGCGTCGAGCATCGTCCCGATCTCCTCGAACGAGGCTCCGAGGCACGAACCCTGGCCCGCGGTCGTTTCGATGAGGATGCCGCCGGCCAGCCCGGCGGTCTGTGCGAGTGCCTCGGCGATTCCCGCGGCCGCCCGGGTGACCGCCACGTCGGCCGGCTGTTCGCCGGCGGCACCGGGGTGCGCCACGACCCATGGGATCCCGAGGCGGTCGGCCCTCCGCACCTCCTCGGCGAGGGCGGCGATCGACTTCTTGCGGAGCGCGGCGTCGGCTGCAGCCGGGTTGATGAGGTAGGAATCGTGAGCCACGACCAGCTTCAGGCCGGCGGCGCGGACGGCGGCGCGGAAGGCGTCTGCCTCCGTCTCGTCGAGCGGCTTGACCGCCCACTGGTTGATGTTGCGGGTGAACACCTGCAGGCAGTCGCAGCCTGTCTCGACGGCCCGCTCGACGGCCCTGGAGAAGCCTCCGGCGATCGAGTGGTGGGCGCCCAGGGGCGGAAGGTGTCCGGCGGCGGGACGGCGAGGCATCGAAGGTCTCCGGGGATCGTCGCCCAGTCTACGTGGAGATGTCGATTTGGCCTGTCCGCCCCGGCCTCCTACACTGGTTCTCGTCGGCCGAGGGTCGTAACCGGAGTCTCTGCGATGGACTACATGCTCGTACACGTGGCGATCACGGCCTGCATCGCCGCTGTGGCCGGAGCCGCCGCGATGATCGCGATGCGGCCGCTGCGGACGGCCCGCCAGGCGGAGCGGCTCGCCCGAGCCCAACGCGACTTCCACCGCCAGCGGGAACTTCTCGAGGCCAAGTTCATCGAGCGGGCAGCCGCCACTGGCAAACCTCGGGGGCTGCGGTGGGTGGACGTCGAGTTCGATGACGACGTTCTCTATGCCCGCGACCGCAAGAGCCGCCGGCTCAAGGCGCTCGTCGCCATCGAGGTGAGCTTCGAGGCGGTGGAGGGAGGCGGCATGGAGGAGGTCGAGGCCGTCTCGCGGGTGCGGGCGGCCACGGCCGAGTTCATCCACGATGGCGACCGCTGGGCCACCCAGGGCCGCGTCTACTTCAACCTCGCCCCGTCGGCCGCGGTGAAGTATCTCGCCAGCGATTTGGAACTCGTCGCCGAAGAGCACGTGGCGACTCGTTGACGCGACGCTTCAGCGCTGGAGCGCGAGCGGATAGTCGGTCGTTCCCGGGACAATCTCGACGACTAACGGTGTCGTCGTGAGAGAGCCGTAGCGTTCGGGGATCGGTCGGTTTGCCAGCGCTGCGTAATAGGCCTTCTGTCTCGCCGGCGTGTCGGCACGATACTCCTGCATGTCGGCGGGCGGCGGTTGCTCATGCACCGTCACCTTGTAGGTTCCGGCGCAAAGGCCCTCTCCGACTCCACTGGTCGCGCGGAACGCCGCGTCGTCTCCAGCCTCGGCCATTCCCAACAGGTCGCCGCCGAAGCCGGCAAAGGCCGGGGTGAACTCGAGCCGCACCTTGGGCAGCGGCTTGCCGTCAAGCGTCACCGTGCCGGCTGTCCGCACCATCGG
>JAGWWA010000046.1 GCA_018970605.1 Planctomycetota bacterium
CAACGGCTCGGGGGCGGCAAAAGTCTCGTCGCCGGGGCGAGGATACGCCCAAGGCTCCTCGAGCGTTCGCCGACCCCCTCGCCTACCCGCTCAGGATTTCCAACTCATCGCTACAGCTAGAGGAGATGCGCTCTAGAGGGACACGGCGTACATGCGGTGGGCATGCATGCGGCGCAAGCTCCCTCTGCTGCCAGCACTTCGGCGGCTCCTCAAAGCCCCGAGCGCGAGCGAGGGGATCCACCGTCGCGATCCACCACGCCCATCCCCTCGCTCGCGCTCGGGGCTTCCTGGCGGCCGGAAGGCAGCGACGCAGCGATTACTTCAGCGAGATCGTGCGGGCCAGCGGCCGGAGGATCTGCTCGACCACGCAGGTATCGACCACCTCGCGGGCGAGCTGCGCCAGCCGATCCATGGCATCGACGTAGCTCGTATCGGGGTCGAGGCTGCCGTACTGACGAGCCGTCACGTACACGCTCAGCTGTTCCTCGTTGAACTCCCCGGTCCGCACCTGGAAGGCATTGGTCCGCGTCTCCGTGCTGATCCGCACCTGAATGCGGCAGTCCTCGTCGATGGCGATCGTGAGCGACGGCTCGTAGTTGATCACCCGCGCCCCGGGGGCGTCGCCGAGCCGCTCCAGGGCCGGCCCCACGCCAAGGGCCTCGGCGAGGAGCGCGTTGTGGTTCCCGCGATAGGCGAAATCGAAGCCGAAGAGCACGTCGAGCGCCTCGCACTCCAGCGGGCTCACCGAGAGAAACGCCGGGGCGAGATCGAGCACCAGCCGGTGCTGCTCGAGGGCGGCATCGATCGATGATGGATTGACCTGGCCGGAGCAGAGCCGCTTGGCCTCGACCGCAGCCCAGCGGTAGCGGCCTTGGTCCTTGTCTTCCTCGAGCACGTAGTCCCGCTTGTCGCGGCAGTAGAACTTCCGCATCGACGGAAAACGCTTCTGCACCCGCTCGAAGTACTGGAGGATCGTCTCCCGCTGGGACGGGAGTTCGATCTCCGTGGCCAGGTTCATGTTGACGTAGAAGTCGTCGGCGAGCGACGCGTAGGGCGTCATGGCCTGGAGGAACTCCAGAGGAAGAAGGTGCGGGGAAACCGGAAGTATAGCAAGGAGGGGCCGGCATCTCCCCCGGCTGCCGGCCACCTGGAGGGTCGTAAAACGCCCACGACTGGAAACCTTCCCGGACGATCGTCATAATCGGGATCGATGGGGGAGTTCGGCGAGGACCCTCCGTCCTCCCGCGCTCCGCCCGCATGCGAGAGCGTCCAGCCATGGCTTCGAACTCCGAAGCAGCCAGGATTCCCGACGAGCGGCTGTCGATCGAACAGCGCCGCGACGGCGCCATTCTGGTCCGGGTCAGGTCGGAAGGGAGCGAGGCCTCGCGGCTCCCCGATGCCGTGTTCTCGTTCCGCTGCGGCGACCCGCAGTATTCCTACTGGCTCGCCCGCCTGAAGGCTGCGGCACAGGCTGGTTGAATCCGTCCCGGGATGATCACCACCGACAGCAAGCCCCGAGCGCCAGCGAGGGGATGGAGGTGGTCATCCCGCGTGGTCCCGCGACCGTGAAACCCCCTCGCTCCCGCTCGGGGCTTCCTGTCGGGTCTCGGCGCTCAGCAAGCCCCGAGCGCCAGCGAGGGGATGGAGGTGGTCATCCCGAATGGCCCCGCGACCGTGGACCCCCTCGCTCCCGCTCGGGGCCTCGGCAACCGACGGTCAGTCGTCTCGCGAGCTGGCGATCAGCGAGATGAACTCGCGATTGCTCTTGAACTTCGAGAGTTGCTTGGTGAGCTGCTCCATCGCATCGACGTGGTGCATGCTCGACAGGGTCCGTCGCAGCATGTTCACCGCGTGCAACGTGTTGGGGTCGAGCAGTTTCTCCTCGCGACGCGTGCCCGACTGCGAGATGTCGATCGCCGGCCAGACGCGGCGGTCGGCGAGCTTCCGGTCGAGCACGAGCTCCATGTTGCCGGTGCCCTTGAACTCCTGAAAGATCAGCTCGTCCATGCGGCTGCCGGTATCGACGAGGGCGGTCGCCACGATCGTCAGCGAGCCCCCCTCTTCGAACACCCGGGCCGTGGCGAAGAGCTTCTTGGGAATGTCGAGCGCCTTGATATCAACGCCGCCCGACATCGTCCGGCCGGTGTTGCCCACCCACTTGTTGAAGGCTCGGGCCATGCGGGTGATCGAGTCCATCAGCAGGAACACGTCCTTGCCGGTCTCGGCCATCCGCTTGCATCGCTCCACGACGAGTTGGGAGAGCCGCACGTGGCTTTCGACGTCGCAATCGAGGCTGCTGGCGAGGACATCGCCCTTCACCGACCGCTTCATGTCGGTGACCTCCTCGGGCCGCTCGTCGACGAGCAGCATCACGAGGCTGAGTTCGGGATGATTGGCCGACACGGCCTGCGAGACCTGCTGCAGGAGCACGGTCTTGCCAGTCCGCGGCGGCGCGACGATCAACGCCCGCTGCCCCTTGCCGAGCGGCGTGAGCATGTCCATCACCCGCGTGGTAATCGGCTGCTGCCCCGTCTCGAGCCTGAGCCAGGTCTCGGGATTGATCGGCGTGAGCTGATCAAACGACTTGACGTTGATGTAGTCGTCGGGAGGCATGCCCTCGACCGACTCGATTTCGCGGACCCGCGGCCCCTGCTGCCGCCGGCCGGGCTGGACGAGGGCCTTGATGTAGACGCCCTCGCGAAGACGGTAGCGGTCGATCATCGTGGCCGGCACGAAGGGATCGGTCCGCTCCCGCGTGTAGTTGGTCTCCACACTGCGGAGAAATCCGTAGCCGTTGGGATGCATCTCCAGCACGCCCACGCCGGGCTCCAGCGGAATCGGCTCGCCGTTTTCAGCGACTTCCGGCTCGAGTTCCGGCGGCCTCATGCCTTCGCTGTCCATGTCCACGGCCCCGGCTCCAGCCTGTGGCGGGCCACCACCACCGCCGCCTCCACGGCGAAACCGGCGACGACGGCCGTAGCCGCCGCCCTGGTAACCCTGCCCTGGCCCCTGGCCGGGCCCTTGTCCGGGGCCGCCCATGCCGCCCTGACCCTGCCCCTGACCGCCGTACCCACCGGGACGCCGCGAACGCCTGCGCTTCGACATGGATGCTGAAAACCCCTGAAACTGGAATCCGACCCTGAAACCCTGAAAGCTTCGATCCGCTGAAAGTCTGGACGACGTCTGGCTCAACCCGGCCGCTTTCGCACGGGACATGGGCTTCATCGCCCGAATCCAGCGACGAGTTTCCCGCCGGTCAACCGGAGAAAACCCTCGAAAACGAAGCCGCCTTACCGACGGCGTTCCGAAACGAGGCCACGACCTCTGGACTCGGGGCTTTCGAAAACCCCAATGGGAAGACCCCTCGCGAGATCCTTACTCCCTGGCCGCGACCCGTCCCACAAGCTGTTGAGACGAAGCCCTGCGACAAAGCCTCCGGAAGGCTCAAAGCTCGTTCCGGAATCGCCATTCACGACGACCAGCGAAGTATCGGTGGGGGCCACTGGTCTGTCAAGGAGGTCGCCCCATGGGGCCCTTGGGCTCACCCCCCAAAAAACGCCCGACAAGCAGGGTTTTTTGCCGTTCTCGCCACGGCAGGCTGGGCCATCCGGGAAAGGCTCGCGGGCCGAGATGCCCCTTCCTCCCCGACAGCCGGCCATTTCGACGCGATTCCTGCATCCGGATCGACCGATACCAGACGCAGGGTTTTCCCGATCGGCAGGCCGCCTGAGCCTCCGGACTCTGACGGGCCGGGGCAGGGACGAAACCGCGACCGGATTCTCGATCACGGGGTCAGAGCGATGGCTGGGGCAACGACAGTTCGATCGGCCGGCATGTGGCATACGGCAACGACCCGCACGATCGGCGTGCTCGTCCTTGCACTTGCCTCGGTTCCCGCCTGGGCGGGCATGCAGTGGCACGCGGATCTTGCAGCGGCCCGGGCCGCATCCGCCGCCAGTCGCAGGCCTGTGCTCGCCGTGTTTACCGCCTCCTGGAGCCCAGAGTCGACGTCGTTCGAACAGCAGGTCCTGGTCGCCGAGGAAGTCGAGGCCGTCCTGGCGGCGTGCTTCGAAGCGGTCCGGATCGACGTCGATCAGCGGCCCGGCATCACGAAGCGGATCCAGGTGGCGCACGTGCCCTCGGCATGCGTGCTGGGCGAAGGCGATGAAGTCCTCGCCCGATTCGATTGCCCGTCGACATCGACCGCCTTTGTGGCGGCCGCGGCCCGCGCCGCACAGGATGCTGCAGCCTGCCTGGCCGGCACACGGCCGGTGGGCGATGCCTCCGCCGTGGCGGAGAGCCTCGCCACCGACGGCCTCACCGCCGCCGAACGCGCGGCCATCGGCTTCCCGTCGCATCCCGGCGACGGTGGCCCGCTGACCGACCAGACGGCCCCGCAGGCCTCGGGCCGCGGCTCGATCTCGCTCGTCACGGCGAAGGTCCGCCAACTCTCCGACTTTGCGACCGGTTCACCGAGCGACGTTGGCCGCGGTGCGGCCACGGCGCCAGCAGCACCTGCATCGCCGGCGGCCGCGGTGGCCACCACCGAGCCGACGCCGAGTCGCTTCGTGTCAGCCACGCCGATGGATCCGCCGACGCTGCCGCACGCCGCGCCCTCGTCGTGGCCGGCGGAAGCTCCAAGCCGAAACTCCGCTTTCACCAATGCGCCCACCCAGCCGTCGTCGCCCCGGGCCATCGAGCCGAACTCGGCGGCAACGCCGTGGCTGGCCGGCTCGCCGACGGCGGGGGCAGTTCCACCCGCGGCCCAGCCCGCATCATCGGCGACCGCCTCGGACCTGCCGGAGAAGCCGAAGTCGACCAGCACGTGGTCGTCGTTCGTCACCGCGTTCCAAAAGCCGTTCAGCATCTTCTCGAAGCCCACCACGCCTGCTGAGGAACCGCCGACGATGCCCTCCGCACGCCCCACCTCGCCGCTGGCTGCGACGACACCGCTGACGGTTCCGCCGGCAGCGGCAGCCGCATCCGCGACGCCCACCGCCCCCGCCGCTCCGGCAGGCCCCGACACCTACGGCTCTATGCCGCTCGGACTGGAGGGCTACTGCCCCGTGACGCTCGCCGAAAAGGGCGTCTGGACGGAGGGCCGCGCCCAGTGGGGCGTGCGGCATCGCGGAAGAACCTATCTCTTCGCCGGCCCGGAACAGCAGCAGGCGTTCCTGGCCTCGCCGGACCGCTTTGCACCGGCCCTCTCCGGCGACGACCCCGTAACCGTCGTCGATCAGGGGAAATGCCTGCCCGGCCGTCGGGCGTATGGCGTCACCTACCAGTCGCGGATGTACCTCTTCTCATCGCCGGAGACGCGTGCCCTGTTCGCTGCGAATCCGGAGCGTTACACCGCGCCGGTGATGCTCGCGGAGCGGCCGGCCCCCAGCGACGCCACCCGCCGCTACTGAGCTCCGCGCCCGGGGCGAGCCCACGGGGTCTGCGCCCTGCTCGGACAGCCCCCATCGCTCACGCGATTGGGCTTCCTGAAGCCGCAGGAAGCGTAACGCCCTAAGGCGTACGGCCGGTCAGGAAGCGTAACGCCGTAAGGCGTACGGCCGGTCAGGACTCGGAACGCCGTAAGGCGCATGGCTGAGCGTGGTTACCGAACTCGCGCCCACCCCTTGCTCCGCTCCACGGCGTCGCGCCAGACGGCGAGCATGTGCCGCCGGTCCTCGGCGGTGATCCGCGGCTCGAACCGCCGCTCCACTCGCCGCGCGTCGGCCACGGCGTTGGCGTCGGCGAAGAATCCCGCCGCCAGGCCGGCGAGCAGTGCCGCACCGAGGGCCGTGGTCTCCACCACCACCGGTCGCTCGACCGCCAGCCCGAGCACGTCGGCCTGGATCTGCATGAGCAGGTCGTTGCCGCTGGCCCCCCCGTCAACTCGGAGATGGCGAAGCTCGACGCCCGCATCCCGCTGCATGCACGCGACCACGTCCGCCACCGACAGCGCGATCGCCTCGAGCGCCGCCCGGGCGACGTGGCCGCGGTGCGTGCCCCGCGAGAGCCCGATGATCAGGCCGCGGGCGGCGGGATCCCAGTGCGGCGCCCCGAGCCCGGTGAGTGCCGGCACGACCGTCACCCCGCCGTTGTCGGCGACGCTCCCGGCGAGCGACTCGATGTCGGAGGCCGACTCGATCAGCCCGAGGCCGTCACGGAGCCAGCCCACGAGAGCGCCCGCGATGAACACCGATCCCTCGAGGCAGTAGTGCGGCCCAGGCGACGATCCACAGCCGGGCGTGGTGAGCAGACCACTCCCGCTCACCACCGGCCGGTCGCCGGTGGAAAACATCAGGAAGGCGCCGGTGCCATACGTGTTCTTGGCATCGCCCGGCCTCTCGACCCCCTGACCGAAGGCCGCGGCCTGCTGGTCGCCGGCGCAGCCGAGGATCGGCACGGCCGCTCCCAGGAGCGACGGCTCGGTCTCGCCGAACGAACCGCTCGACGGCCGAACCTCGGGCAGCATGCGCCGCGGCACCCCGAACATGTCGCAGAGGTCGTCGCTCCAGGCGAGCGTGCCGATGTCGAAGAGCAGCGTGCGGCTGGCGTTGGTGATGTCGGTGGCATGCACGCGGCCGCCGGTGAGCCGCCAGATCAGGAACGAATCAACGGTCCCGAAGAGCACCTCGCCCCGCTCGCACCGCTCCCGAAGGCCCGGGATCGTCTCCAGGAGATGCACGATCTTCGTCGCCGAGAAGTAGGGGTCGAGGACGAGCCCCGTCCGCCGCCGCACCTCGGGCTCGATCCCCGCCGCCTTCAGTCGTGCGCAGAGAGGCGCCGACACGCGGCTCTGCCAGACGATCGCCGGCGCCACCGCCCTGCCCGTCGCCTTGTCCCAGAGGATCGTCGTCTCCCGCTGGTTGGTGATGCCGATCGCGGCCACGCCCTCCACCGAGAGGCCGGCCGACGCCAGCACCCGCCGGGCACACGAGAGCTGTGTCCGCCAGATGTCCTCCGGATCGTGCTCCACGATTCCCAGGTCGGCCCCATCGGGCCCTGCCTCACTGCGGGCGTGCTGCGAAAACTCCTCCTGGGCCACCGCGATCGGCGTGCCCCGGCGGTCGAAGAGAATCGCGCGGCTCGACGTGGTGCCCTGATCGAGCGCGAGCACGCAGGTGGCGGAGGAAGGCGATGGCATACACGGATATCCATGATGGTCGTGGAACGCGACGGCCGAGTATCCTCGACGACGGCCCCAGGACACGAGCCAGGACACGAGCCAGGACACGAGCCAGGACACGAGCCAGGACACGAGCCAGGACACGAGCCATGCCGCCTTCGCCCCCGCGCCGTTGCGACCATCGTACCGCCTCCGGCGGCTCCGCCCTCCCGCGTGCCGCGGCTCTTTTCGGGTTCGTCGCGATCGCCACGGTGTCGATATGGGGCGACGCGGAGGCGGCGCCTCGCCCCGCCGGACTCGATGCCGAAGTGAGGGCCACGTGGACGAGCGTGCCGCTTCGCGAGTGGGCCCGCCGCGTCTCGGAGACGACCGGCGTGCCGGTGATCGTCGATCGGCGGCTCGATCCAGACATCGCCGTGACCCTCGCGAGCGATGGCGACACGCTCCGCGTGCTCCTCGAGCGGGTCGCCACCTCCGCGACCGCCACCGTCGAACCGCTCATCTCGACGACGCGGCTCGTCCCCCGCGACCTCGCGGGCCGCGTTCAGGCCGCCGAGGCAGCCAGGAACCGCGTGCTTCGCGAACTTCCCACCGACGTGCGGCGCATCGCCGAGCAGCGCGCCCCCTGGAACTGGCCCACCGCGGCGCGGCCCCGAGACCTGGTCGCCGCAGCGGCCGATGACGCCGGCCTCACAGTGACGGGGCTCGATCGCATCCCGCACGACCACCTGCCTGCCACCACGCTCCCGCCGCTGAAACTGGCGGAACGGCTCGATCTTGTGCTGGCGGACTATGACCTGCGGGTGGCGTGGTCGCCGACCGGCGGCTCGATCGTGCCGATCGACGAGGGCCTCGAGCCCAGCGATCGTACCGCCGCGTCCTCTGCCTCGAAGCTGCCGACGCCTCCGCGGCGCGACCGCAAGGCCACGCCCACAAACAAAGCCGACGCACAACCCGATAGGGAACGAAAGGCCGACGACGAGACGGTCTACTCGCTCCGTGTCGAGTCGCCGCTCGATCAGGCCGTGTCCGCGGTGGCGAAGGCCATGGGGCTTCGCTCAACGCTCGACAAGTCCTCCCTCGCGGCTCGCGGGATTTCTCCAAGAGAGATCGTGCGGGTGGACGCCCGCGATCTGTCGCGGGATCGATTGCTCGACGCGCTCGTCGCCCCGCTCGGCCTCGCCTGGACGATCGACGATGAAACGCTGCGGGTATTCGCTCCACCCGCCACGTCCGCCACCGCCCCGCGGTGACGACTTACGGCTGCGTGGCCGGCCGATTGCCGCCCTTGCTCCGGACCACATCGATGTTACGCCGCGATCCCTCATGCTGCGGATCCCGCTTGAGGGCCTCGCCGTACGAGTTGGCCGCGTCGGCGTACTTGCCCTGATGGGTCTGGGCGACGCCGCGATTGAACCAGGCGCGAACGTCCTTGGGGTCGTGACGGATCGCCTGATCGAAGTCGAACTCCGCCTTCCGCGGCTGATTCGTCTGCAGATAGGCCAGCCCCCGGTTGAGGTAGGCGAGCATGTAGGTGCGGTCGCGGCGGATGGCCGACGCGTAGGCATTGATCGCTTCGAGCGGCCGCCCAAGCTCGACGAGGGCGAGCCCCCGCCAGAGTTCCGGACGCGGGTCGTCGTAGGCCATGCCGGCGGCGTCCTCGAAGTCTTCCAGGGCGATGCCGTAGAGGCCGAGGTGGAACCAGGCGATGCCGCGACGCAGGTAGAGTTCCGCGTCCTGCGGATCGATCTCGAGGCCCTTCGAGCAGGCATCGACACAGCCTTCGTAGTCACCCAGCCGCCGCGAAGTCACGCCAAGCGCGAGGTAGGCGAGCGTCATCTTTGGATCGAGCTTGATCACCTCGCGAAGCTTCGCGCGGGCCTCCTCGAGCTTGCCGGCCTTGTCGAGCTTCTCGGCCTCGACGAGCAACTGCTCGGCCGGGGTCGGCTCCCAGGAGTCACTGCGGCTGTCGCGCATCGACGGACGCGACCGCTCGGGCCGCTCCGCGGGATCCCCCGGCACCGTGGTCTCCGGAAACGGCACCGGCAGCCGGGCTCCGGGACGTGATCCGGCGGACGACGGCCCCGCCGCTGCAGGTCCCGTAGACGGCCGCTCCTTCGGCATCGTGACGGCGGGCTGCCGCGGCGCGGCCTTCGGCTCGGCCGGCTTGGCGCCGGTCCCGCGGCCGAACGGATTCAGTTCGTCGGCGAAGGGGTCGTCCTCGGGCACGCCGCCGGGTTCGGCGCCACCCTGCGCGTGTGCCAACGTCGAGGCCGCGACGACCGCGAAGCAGGCGGCGCAACAGGCGGCTGAAAACAGGGGCCGCATCCGGAGGAGCATCGTGAACGGTGTGCGCTGAATCATGGTGAGGAAGTATCCCTTTGGGAGATCGGCATTTCAAACCGTGGAAACTGGGCTCCGGGAGGGCGATCGGTCATCACCCGTTCAATCCTCGCAACCCATCGTGGTCCCGGAACCCCGACGGCCGCGGCCGGCAGCCGTCAGGCCGGGCCCGCCTCCAGAAGTCCACCGAGCCGCTCCTGGATGCCGCTCTTGATCTTGCCGGCAAACAGTCCGGCCATCCCCGGCACTTCGAGCCGAACGACGAGTTCCGCCGGGAGGATCTCGACGTCGCTCTCGATCGGCATGCCCAGGACGTCGAGCGACAGCTGCAGGCGACCGTTCTCGTGCCACTTTGAATCGATGGCGCCGACCTTGCCGGCAAAGTCGTCTTGGGCGCGGCCGACGGCCACTTCGAGACGGCGCCGAACCTCGCTCGCGTCGAGGCTGTGCGGAATGCGAACCTCCATCGATTTCACGGACTGAACTCCTCTGGGAAGCTGCGTGGTGATGATTGGCTGGTGGCTGGCCCAGCGTCCGAGAGTGTACCTACAAGTTTGGCCACGTTCCTGCGTCCGACGCGGCCCATTCGGCCACCATCGCAGGCCGCCGACCGGACGCCCGCGATCCTGGCCCCGACGGCCGCAATCGCGGGCAAATCGCCGCCGGAAAGCCGGCCCGCAAGGGCCACGTCCAAGCCTGCGGCCCGGGCGGCCGCCACCCATTCCCCGACCGCGTCTCCCTCGGCGGCATCGAACAGGCCGCCCGCCGACTTGTCGAAGGTGTCGATCAGGATCGTCGCGGCGCCGGCATCCGCGGCAGCGGCGATCAGGCGGTCCGGTTCGGGCGCCGCCGCTGCCAGCCAGTCGGCATACGCCACAGCCACGAGTTCGACCCGGCCGGCGAGCAGGCCGACGAGCCGTTCGTAGGCGGGCTGCCATTGACCGACCGACAGCCCCGCGGGGCCGGCCTTGATCGCCGCGGGCGCTGGAAGGCCCGCGGCGGCGAGCCGGCCGAAGATCGTGGTGACGTGCGCCGCGATCACATGCGCGCCGTCGGCGAGTTCACCGCAGGCGATGGTCCACGCCGCATGCCCGGCAACGGCGGCGGCGATCGCCACGGTGGCATCGGCATCGGCCCGCCCGAGCGGTCCGCGCAGGGGCTCCTTCACGTCGATGATCGCTGCGCCGCCGGCCACCGCCTCCTCTGCCTCGGCGGCCGACCGCACGCTCACCAGCAGCCCGGCAGGCAGCCGGCTTCTCGCAACGCTCGTCACGACGGCCCGGGCGACACCCGCCTCCTGGCCTCGAGCAGTCGCGCCGAGATGTCTCGGGCGACGGCCTGCGACAGCGGCTCGCACCAGCGGCCGTCAAAGACGACATTGCCCTCCTCCCACGACCCCCATGCCGGCAGCACCGGCCGCGATCGCCACTCGACCGCCCGTTCGGCGAGTCGCAGCACCACCGTGCTCACGCGGCGTTCAGCGGTCTCGTCGTCGCCTCCGAGCGGCTGTGATCCCGGAAACACGCACTCGACCATCTCGAGCGGCACCCGCTGCACGCCCATGGGCGTCAGCCGCACCTCCAGCACGTCGCCGCGACACGCCAGCCGCGGCTGGGAGGCGACCCAGAGAAACGCCGCCGCGACGCCGAGCCCGACGACGCAGGCCGCGATCACGACCGCGATTCCCCACGCCGGCGGGCGAGCCGCGATCAGGAGAACGGCGGCGATCATCGCCACGGCCGCCATCGCGGCACAGAGCACGGCCGCAGGCCGCGGGTTGGCCCGCAGCCAGACCTCCGCCACAGGCGGGATTGCTCCGCTCGGTTCCGCTTTCGCTGCTGCCGGCCCTTGCATACGATCTGCCGTCAATCCCGCGTCACGATGGAGGTTCACCGCCATGCACGATGCAGCACCCACCAACGCCAGCCGCCTGCCACTCTGGGGCATCGCTCTCGCCCTGGCCGCCTACGTGGCAGCGGCGGCGGTGGGACTGCCGCAACATGGTCGCGATTTGCTGGTCCGCTCACAAGCGGCCCACCAGGGAGAGCATACGGGCGATCGCGCGGCCGCCCCGCACGGTGACCACGCCGCCACCGAGGGCCATGCCGTTGCTGCGCCGCCGCTGGCCACCGTGCTGCCGTTCGCCATCCTGCTGGCGGCGATCGCGATCCTGCCCCTCACCCCGGGCCTGTCGCACTGGTGGGAACACAACTCCAGCAAGCTGCTCGTGGCCGGCCTGCTCGCGGCCGTCACGCTCGGCTATTACCTGCTCGGCCACCGCCATCCGATCGACCTCCACTTCCCGGCCCACGCGGTGGTGCAGCCGGCGGCGGCCGGCGCCTCCTGGAGCACCGTCGGCGCGGTGATCGTCAACGCGATCCTCTCCGAATACGTCCCCTTCATCACCCTGCTCTTCGCACTCTATGTGATCACCGGCGGCGTGCGGATCGAAGGCGACCTCGAGGCCACGCCCACGACCAACGCGGCGTTCCTGGCGGTGGGCGCGGTGCTGGCAAGCTTCATCGGCACGACGGGCGCCGCGATGCTCTTGGTGCGACCGCTGCTGGAAACCAACCGCGAGCGTCGGCACGTGGCCCACACGCTGGTGTTCTTCATCTTCATCGTCTGCAACTGCGGCGGCCTGCTCCTGCCGATCGGCGACCCGCCGCTGTTCCTCGGGTACCTCCAGGGGGTCGATTTCCTCTGGACGATGTCGCTGTGGAACGAATGGCTGTTCACCAACGGCTCGCTGCTGGCCATCTACTGGCTCTGGGACACGCTCATCGCCCACCCCCGCGAGACCCGGGCCGACGTCGTCCGCGACCGGCTTCTCACCCGCAGCCTCCGCTTCGGCGGCCTCTGGCCCAACCTGCCGCTGATGGCGGGCGTGATCGCCGCCGTGGCGTTCCTCGATCCGTCGAAGCCGGTGCCGGGCACCTCCTGGCATCCGTGGATCTACCTCCGGGAGGCGGTGCTCCTCGGCCTCGTCGGGCTGTCGCTGCTCCTGGGGTCACATGAGGTCCGCCGCAAGAATGCCTTCACGTATGGAGCGATCCTCGAGGTGGCGGCGCTCTTCATCGGCATCTTCATCTGCATGCAGCCCGCCCTCGCCCTGCTCCACGTCCATGGCGGCAGCCTTGGCCTCTCGTCGCCGCAGTCATATTTCTGGGCCACCGGGTCGCTCTCCTCGGTGCTCGACAACGCCCCGACCTACCTCGTCTTCTTCGAGGCGGCCGGCATCGACCCGACCGACGGCCTCACCGGCGAGGAGGCCCGGCTCCTTGCGGCAATCAGCCTCGGGGCGGTGTTTCTCGGGGCGATGACCTACATCGGCAACGGCCCCAACTTCATGGTCAAGGCGATCGCCGAGCAGGCGGGCGTGAAGATGCCGAGTTTCTTCGGCTACGTGATGTACAGTATGGGAGTGCTGCTGCCGGTGTTCGCCGTGATGGCGTGGCTCTTCGTGTAGCGGCCGAGCCTTCCCTTTTCGGGCCGACGGCAAACCCCCGGCCCCCACGCATGAACGCCCGCTCCGCCTCCGACTTCGAGGTCGTCGAAACCGACTCCCAGGTTCGCGACCTCGTGGACCGCCTCGCCCCCCACCCACACGTCTGCTTCGACACCGAGTTCGTCTCGGAGCACACCTACCGCAGTCAGCTCTGCCTGGTGCAGGTGGCGGCACCCGGCATCCTCGCCGTGATCGACACGCTCAAGGCCCGCGACCTCGAGCCCTTCTGGAAGCTCCTCGCCGAGCCCGGCCGCACGACGGTCGTCCACGCCGGCCGCGAGGAGTTCGGCTTCATCCTCCACGCGATCCAGGCCCGGCCGTCGAACCTGTTCGACGTGCAGGTGGCCGCGGGCCTCGTGGACCACGACTTCCCGGCCGGCTATGCCTCGATCGTCCGCCGCTTCCTGAACCTCCCGACCAACAAGGGCGAGACGCGGACCGACTGGCGGCAGCGACCGCTGACGCAGGCCCAACTCGAATACGCCGTGGACGACGTCCGCCACCTGGAGCAGCTCTGGCGGAAGCTGGAGCGGAAGCTCGAGTCGCTTGGCCGCGTCGACTGGATGCAGGACGAGATGGCCGCCTGGCAGGACGACGTCGAAGAGTCGTTCAGCCGCAAGCGGTGGAGGAGAGTGTCGGGGCTCAACGGCCTCTCCCGTCGCGAACTGGCCGTGGCCCGCGAGCTCTGGCACTGGCGCGACTCGGTGGCGGAGGATCGCGACATGCCGCCCAAACGGGTGCTCCGCGACGACCTCCTGGTGGAGCTCTGCAAGCGAAAGAGCGCCGACGAGCGGCAGATCTCGGCGATCCGCGGCATGCAGCGGTCGGACCTGCGATACATCCTCAAGGGGCTCTCCGAGGCGATCGCCCGGGGGCTCGAACTCCCCGAAGAGGAGTGCCCGGGCGGCGAACGGCACCGTGCCCCGCCGCCGCAGCTGGCGATGCTCGGCCAGTTCCTCGCCACGGCCGTGGCGGGCATGTGCCGCAGCGAGCACCTCGCGCCGGCCCTCGTCGGCACGTCGTCGGACATGCGCGACCTGCTCTCCTACAAGCTCGGCTACTACGACGGCGAGAGGCCGCCGCTGCTTGCCACCGGCTGGCGGTCGCAGGTGGTGGGCACTCTCGTGGACGACCTGCTCGCAGGCCGCGCCGCGCTCCGCATCGGCGACATCAAGTCGCACGACCCGCTCGTGATCGAGCGCTGGGGCGACCGCTGACGGCGGCTGCGCGGGGCCCTCACGCCCGTCGCCGGACGGCCGCGTCGCATTTACGTAGGTGCACGTGATCAACCTGCACAAGGATTTGCACGGCAGGCCGTGATCCCCTCGCTCCCGCTCGGGGCTTTGAGCACATCGCTTTGGCGAGCACGCCAACCGGGGTGCAACGGTTTCAGCCGCGCCGCCGGCCCGGATGGCCGGCGCATCGTCAGGCTGCAACGGTCAGAACTGCGTTGCAGCACAAAGCGCCGCCGGCCCGGATGGCCGGCCCATCGTCAGGCTGCAACGGTCAGAACTGCGTTGCAGCACAAAGCGCCGCCGGCCCGGATGGCCGGCGCATCGTCAGGCTGCAACGGCCAGGGATGGCGTTGCAGCCGTAAAACGGAGGGCACGGGATTCGAACCCGCAACCGATTTCTCGGCATCTGATTTCGAGTCAGACCGCTAGCCGTTCGCTTACCCTCCGCGGGAGAGTGTAGGCGGCGAATTCGCGGCGCTCAAGCAGCACGGCTGCATTCCGCATGCGCCGCCGGTTCCGGAAAGACCACGCGTGACGGACGAACGCGACATGACGGCCATGCCGGCCTGGCGAGCCGCCGGTCGCCGCACGGCCGCGCCGTGCCGATATCTCCCAGGTATCGCGGGCTGCGGGCACCTGGCCGGCCGCCCACCCCGCATGGAGCGTTCGCGATGGCAAAAGACACCTGGCGACTCGTCACCCGCGGCACCGACGGCGAACTCGTGATCCGCGACTTCGATTCGGCGGAGGGGATTCTCCGGACTCACCTGCCGATCGGTGCCGACGACTGCAGCACCGACCTCGACCTCCGCGGCGCGCCGATCTTCCGCACGCTCATCGGCCCGATGCCGGAGGGACGCAACATCGTCCGCTACGAAACGCCCGAGGTGTTCGAGGCGCTCACCAAGGAGTGGGCCGCCCCCAAGGCGCCCCGCCGCCGCGGCCGCAAGGCCCAGCAGCCGGCCGCGCCGGCAGACACGACCGATGGCTGACACGATCTTTGGCAGGATCATCCGCAAGGAAATCCCGGCCCGGATCGAGCACGAAGACGACCTCTGCCTGGCGTTCCACGACGTTGCACCCCAGGCTCCAGTTCACGTGCTCGTGATCCCGAAGCGGCCGATCCCGTCGCTCGCCCAGGTCGAGGCCGACGACGCGGGGCTGCTCGGCCACCTCGTCGTGGTCGCCACGCAACTCGCGCGGAAGCTCGGGCTCGCCGATGGTTACCGACTCGTCGTCAACTGCGGCCGCGACGGCGGCCAGTCGGTCGATCACCTGCACGTCCATCTGCTCGGCGGACGAGCTCTCGGCTGGCCCCCGGGGTAAGGCAGCCCCCATCGCTTGCGCGATTGCGCTTGCTGACTGTCCTCGCTCGTGCCTGGCTCCAAGAAGCCCCGAGCGCAAGCGAGGGGATGGGGTCGGCATCAAGGCAGGCGTTTTTATCTTCGCCAGCGTAGATCCCCTCGCTCGCGCTTGGGGCTTTCTGACGATCACTGCCACCAGCTCTTGAGCCGGTCGAACATCCCACCCGCCTGCCGGTCGGCGGGCTGCGGGGCGACGGGCGGAACCGGCGTCGGCTCGGGGGCGACCTGCATGGCCGCCACCGCCGCGTCTGAGACGAAGGCCTCGAGAAACATCGGCCAGTAGCCTTCAAGGCCGACGAGGCAGCCCCCCAGATCGCCGCTCGACCGCTGATGCTCCAGCAGACTCACGGCCGTGGTGATCCGCGCCCGCTGCGAATCGTCGAACGCAAGGTCGAACACGCGCACGTCGTCGATCTGCACGCGGCCCGGGCCGAGCAGGTCGAACCGCACACGGAGCGACTCCACGGGCTCGGCTGGGAAATCGTCCACTTGAAGCACGAACTGCGACCATTGGCCGGTGAGCGGCCGACCTCCGGTGAGGCCCCCGATCGCCGCAAACCGGTAATACTCGCGGTCGCCCTGCACGCCCTCGATCGCGATCCGCAGCGGTGGCTGCACCGCGGCATCGCTCACCCTCAGCCAGGCCGCCACGCTGAGCCGCCCCGAGGCGGGCGCCGGAAACGGATTGCTCCGCAGCGTCGCCAGACCGTTGAAGGAGGAGAACTCGAGTCCGCGGCTGGGCTCACCCGATGCCGAGGCCCCCGGAACGAGCGTCACGGCGCCCCGCCGCGGCTCCACCACTTCCCAGCCCGACACCGATGCAGCCGGCTTGCCCTCCGCGGGCCCCATGCCGAGTTCGAATGCAGGGTTGTCGAGTACATCGAGGGGCACGGGAGTCTCGAGCACCGCCCGTCGCTGTCGCAGCCGCTCGACCCGCTCCGCGAGTTCGCGGCGGACGTCATCGGCATAGTCGGCCTTGGCCGCCGTCACGCCGCAATCGCCCTCGAGGAGAACGCACCGCACGCCCCAGGCGGACAGCGGCACGACGACCTCCGCCTCGCCGCCACTCGCCAGCGGCGCGCCGTCCACGGCGTCCACCGCCCGAGCCGGACGCCCCGCGACCGCGAGCCGAGCCGTGACCGGCACCGCCGCGACGTTCGACACGAGCGCCCACGCCAGCCCCTGCTGCCGACACACGCGGACGACGAGCGGCTGATCGGAGCGAACCGCGTCGGCTGGGATCGACGGCATCGACTCGAGCGCCGCTCTCGACGCCGATCGCGGCACAGCCGCGGCGAGCAGCGTCGCATCGAAGACCGCCTCCGCATCCACCAGTCCGACGGCCTCGGCGAGACCGCGGGATCCGCACTCCGCCGGCATCATCTCCACCCGCTCCCGGACGGTCGCCGAGCCGAACGGCCCGTGCGGCACGGCGTCGTCAACGTCCACGTCGCAACCATTCTCGACGAGCACCGCAGCGCGGTGCCGTGAGGCAGCAGCCGCCCGCGCGACGGCAGGCGAGCGATTGGCCGCCGCCACGACGGCGCGTTCCCTCACGCCGTCGGACGGAGCGTGGACGCAGGGCCACACGTAGACCACGCGGCCGGCCTCCGGCAGGGCGTGCAGGGCGGCAGGATCGAACCCGGCGAGCCGCACGCGATCGTCGGCGGAGCTCCCGTCAGCCGGCCCCGGGCCCGCGGGCTCGCCAGCCGCGAAGAGCGTCGTGGGCACGATGTGCAGCGGCCACCGCGCATCGACTGCGGCCACCGCCGCGGCCAGCCGGGCGTGAAACCTGGCCACCTCGCCGCACCGCCATGCGATCCACGACTCACGAAACGGCCCCTCGACGAGCCTGGCACGCTCCGCAAACCGGCCCTCCCCTCCCGTGGCGGGTGGCGACGGCAGCGTGGCGGCGAACCGTGCGAACGTGTCGTCGTCGAGCGGCCAGGCGAGCCCCGGCAGGTGAAGCCAGCCGTCGTGCGGAATCACCACCGCCATGCCCGCAACCGCCTGGGAGCCGCGGACGCGCGTGGCCATTTCCACGACCAACTCCTCGACGGCTCGCTGGACGGTGGGATGCAGCACGTTGTAGTGCATACCCCCGTCGCCGAGACGTCGCGGCTTGCCGTCGCGGCCGACGCAGGCAATCCCCGAATCGGAGACTTCTCCGACCAGCGCCTCCTCGATCGCCGGGAGCGGCGCGTCGAACCGGGCTGCGGGGATCAGCGTCAACCCGTGCCTCGCATGAACCCGCGCGGTCGCCGCGAGCAGATCCCTGCCGAAGCCGCCGGTGCCCGCGTTCCACCGCGGTGCATGCCGCGCGGCGATGGACGGCCAGATCGCGGCGCCCTCCGCGTAGGCCGTGAGCATCGTGCCGACCCCTCCCTGCGCCGCGACGAGTTCGGCGAGGTGCCGCGACGCCGCGATGTGGGCCACCCAGTCAACGCTGAGCCGTCCCTCCTGCGGAGCGAACCTCGCTCCCCCGCCATACCCGCGGGCGAGATCGGGAACGTCCGCGAACGCATGAACCCGGCGGGTGGCAAGGCCCGAACGGGCGAGGAGCCCGGCGGGCGGGCGGGCGGCCGCTGGCTGGAGCCGGCTTGGACCGGCCATTACCCGCATCCGACCGATCGTCGCCGAATGCCGGGTCGAAGCGTTCGCGATCAACACGAGCGGCTGCTTCGAGGTGGGCCAGAAAATGAAGCGGTGGACGGCGATCGTCGCGGGTGGCACGGCAGCCGGCGGCCGCGCCACCGCGAACCCGCCTGAGTGGCTCGACTGCACCACCACGCCCGCGGCATCAGCCTCGAGGACGGCGATGCCGACGGTGGCCTCCTGATCGGTCGGATACTCGATCTCGACCGCGTGCGGCACGCCCGGCTGCACGCCGGCGATCACGACGCCCTCCCAAGCCGGACGCCCAGGCCGATCGGCGGGCGGAAGCCTGAGCATCGGACCGAGCGCGTGCGTGACGAGCGTCGAGTGCCCCTGAAACAGCGGGCCACTCAGCCGGGGCACCATCGCAGAGACGTTGGGCATGGGCACGGCCGGCAGCGGCATGCTCGGAAGTTTGGGGAGCGGGACTGCAGCCATCGATAGGCTCGGCAGTGGCATCTCCGGCAGCGGCATGCTCGGCAGGCTCACCCCCGGCAGCCGGCGGAGCCGCTCGAGCAGCCGTGGGCTTCCCGGATCGAGTTCGTAGACCAGCTTCCAGGACTCGTTGCCGGCCGCTTCGACCGGCCCCTCGCCGAGGGCGACGAGTTCGACGGTGCGCGACGCGAGCGGACGCGACCAGCGGAGACCGCCCCTTTCGAGAGCCTCGAGTTCGAGGCTCGACACCCCTTCCTCCGCAGGCAGCGACACGTCGAACACCACCGGTTCGAACTCGGTGAACCCGCGGCCGGCGGCCACCGTGGGATCGTCGGCGAGCGGCGTCAGCGTCACGGCCTGCGCGGCAACCTCGGCCCCTTGCGGAGACTTCAACCGCATCCTCAGTTCCACGGAGTGCCCGCCCTGAAGTCGCGTGGCGAGGATCGGATCGACCCGCACCCGGAGCCGGTCGCCGGGGCGACGGACGAGGCCGAGCGTTTCGACCGAAAACCGCTCGGCGGCATCGGCGGTGGCGGCCTCGACGTGGAGCGCCTCGTCGGCCGGGATCCGCGCCGTCATCCGGTTACCGAGATCATCGAGCGGCTGCTGCGCCGGCGCGGCAACAAGATCGATGAGCGGCACGTCGAGCGTGATCGGCCTGCCTCCGTCGGCGGCCGCGAGCCGCGCGACGAGCCGCGCCGTCTTCCAATCATCCACCGTGATCTCGACACCGTCGCTGGCGATCGCCCGCGGCTGGTGCACGTGCACCGCATGGGCCGACTGGTGCACGTGGGTGGCTGCGTCGGCATCGGTCGAGAGTGTCCGCCACGACATCGGCGGCGGAGCCGTGGCCGCGACGGCGGACACGATTTCCACGGTGCCGCCCCAGGCCTGGGGCGTGCCTCCGCCCCATTGCACGCGGACCACGACAGGCCGTGCCTCGGCGACGAGTGGCCCCACCGCGCAGCAGGCCGCGAGGGCCATCACGAGCGCGCGGATGACGACCATCGGACGTTCCATGGTGAAGCGGGGCGGTCTGCGGGGAGGGCGGATGGTAGCGGCCTCCCGCCCGCCGGGCCACGGGGGTTTGCCGCTGAAAACCCCGAAACAACGCTCAGTCCGCCGACTCCGCCCCGGCCCCGAGCGGCATGGTCCAGGCCCGCGGATGATCGCCGGCGGCGGCCGCCTCGGCCACCGACCGCAGCGCCTCGACCACGCCCGGGCAGCGGTCGGCCACGTCGCACAGGTCAAAGCAGTCGTCGGGCTTGGCGAACAATCGCAGCAGCGGTTCCTCGTCGTGCGGCAGCCTGATGAGATGCCATGCCGACGTCACCACCGCCACGCCGAGGCTGCCGGTCACGATCACGCGATCACGCGAAGTGGCCGTCCACTCACGGAAGAGCGACGCCAGGCTCCGCCCCCTCCACGGCTCATGCGGAGGAGTCGCCGCCTGGGCCACGGTCTCGGCGAGCGTCTCCCCGAGATCGGAGGCCGTGACGAGACCGGCGTAGCGCTGGCCCGCCATGCGACCCGCGGCGTCCACGAGAATCGCCGGCAGCCGCACCAGTTCTGAATACGGCGGAAGCGGGCCCGGCCCGAGGCGGCCATGCAGGCCCAGCGGCATGCCGCGGACACCGACGACGAGGATCGTCCAGCCGTCTCCCGCTGCATCGACGACGCGGCCGAGGCAGCGGTCGAGGAGCGTGACCTGGCCCGCGAACACGTGCCGCAGGCCGACGACGAGGTCGGGATCGGTGTCGGGCGTGACGGACAGATCAGGTGCCGCCGCGCCGGCTGGCGGGGGCGGGTCGTCGGGATCCACGTAGGCCTCACGAAGCTCGGCGGGCGCATCCCATGACGTGCCGAGACTGCTCGCATGGCACCACACCACCTCGTGCCGCCGCTGCCCCACGACGGCCGCGGCGGCCGCGAACAGCCGCCCCAGGTTCGTCGACGGCTCGTCGGCGGCCGGTTGCTGTGGCGGCGACGACGCCACCACGGTGACGTCACCATGACACACGCCCTTGGGGACCGCGGGGTCGTCGGTGACGACGGCCATGGCGGCAGGCCGACGAGCCGCCCACGCGAGCAGCCCGCGCACGACATCCCGGGGATCGTCCGACTCGCAGACCGCGCCATCGAAGACCACGCCCCGTGCTGCCAGACGGTCGATGCACGGCGTCGCGACCCATGTCGCGCCATACGCCGGAAGGATCCAGGCGGGAAGCCGGTCGATCGTCACGACGAGAAGCGGGCCGGGCATGCGATGGCGTGGGGCGGGGTCGGCCCGCTCGTCGGGTGGCGTCCGGACATGGGTTTGCAGCGCAGGGGCGTGGTGGGCGATGCTGTCGAGACGTCTGCAAATCGTACCAGCGGGGTTTCATGGCCACGACCACCCACAGCTACCGCACGCAGCCCGCCGCCACCACGGGCATGCCCCCGGGCATCCCCTACATCGTCGGCAACGAGGCCGCGGAGCGGTTTTCGTTCTACGGGATGAAGTCGATCCTGGTCGTGTTCATGACGCAGCACCTGCTCTCGGGTGCGGGCCGGCCCGACTTCATGACCGAGACCGAGTCGCGGGAGTGGATGCATCTCTTTGTGGCCAGCGCCTACTTCTTCCCGGTGGTCGGCGGGATCGTGGCCGACGCCTTCCTCGGCAAGTACCTGACGATCCTGCTGCTCTCGATCGTCTACTGCGTGGGCCACCTCTGCCTCGCGCTCATGGACATGCCCGAGTCTTTCCTCGCGGCCACGCTGGAGCCCCGCGGCTGGCTGCTCGCCGGCCTCGCGCTGGTGGCGATCGGCTCGGGGGGCATCAAGCCCTGCGTGTCGGCGCACGTGGGAGACCAGTTCGGCAGGTCGAACAGCCACCTCCTCGAGCGGGTGTTCGGCTGGTTCTACTTCGCGATCAACTTCGGATCGTTCTTCTCCACGCTGCTCACCCCCTGGCTGCTCGAGCACTACGGCGCCGGCTGGGCCTTCGGCGTGCCGGGCATCCTGATGGCGATCGCCACGCTGGTGTTCTGGCTGGGCCGCAATCGCTTCGTGCACGTGCCTCCGCGGGGGCCGGCCTACTTCGCCGAGACCTTCGGCCCCCAGGGGCTCGCCGCGATCGCGAAGCTCCTGCCGCTCTACCTCCTCGTGGCGGTCTTCTGGTCGCTCTACGACCAGACAGGCGGCGCCTGGGTTCAGCAGGCCCAGCAGATGGACCGCCGCTTCCTCGGCATCGACTGGCTCGAGAGCCAGATCCAGGCGATCAACCCGCTCCTCGTGCTCCTCTTCATCCCTCTGTTCGGGGTCGTGATCTATCCCGCGGTGGACCGCCTGTTCGACTTCACGCCGCTCCGCCGGATCCTCGTCGGCTTCGTGCTGGCGATCGCCGCCTTCGCGATCTCGGCCCGGGCCCAGGGGCTGATCGACGCCGAGTCGGCCCGGCTCGCGGCGGCGGGGCTGGGACCGGAGGCGGCCCGCTGGCCGTCGGTGGTCTGGCAACTGGCCGCCTACGTGGTGATCACGGCGGCCGAGATCCTTGTCTCGATCACCTGCCTGGAGTTCAGCTACACGCAGGCCCCGCCTCAGATGAAATCGTTCGTCATGAGCCTGTATCTCCTGAGCATTTCGCTCGGCAACCTGTTCACGGCCGCGGTGAACATGGTCACCCGCGACGGCTCGGGCAACTCGACCCTGTCGGGCGCCTCCTACTACTGG
>JAGWWA010000047.1 GCA_018970605.1 Planctomycetota bacterium
GCCCGGCCAGCTGAAATAGCCCGGCAGCAGCGCGAGGCACGCCAGCAGGTGCACCGTGGTGATCGGAACGAGGTATTCCCAGTGAACGCCGTGTCTCACGGCTACGCTCGGAGCGGATGTGGTTGCCAATGGAAGCCTGTGGGCTCGAGGTTCCGTCCGTGCGATCAAAAAAACATTCTCACTGCATCGCCTGTTTTCGCAATCGAGAGGCGGCGTTACGCCAGATGAACGTGATTGTCGGAGTGGACATCAGCGGCGATCACCCCGACGCAGGCGCGTGAAGAGGTTGCGGTAGTCGTCGGGCCTGACGGCGGCGACACGTCCGGCGACCGGCTCGAGATCGTCGGCGTCGTCCACGATCAGCACCATGTCGGCATCGTCATCGGGCTCGCGTTCATCGCGGTTGGGCGGCGTGGGCGCGGGGGGTGTGGGTGCGGCGGACGGCACCGCGGCCGCTGGTTCATCCGGGCTCGTCAGGCTGGCGAGCAGCCGGCCAAGGGCATGGCCTTCGCGGCTCTGGACGTGTGGCCGAGCGCTGAAGTCGTCGGGGCCTGTGGCGGACCATGCCTCGCCCGTCGAGGGCTCGTCGTGAAAGAGCGATGCGAACGGATCGTCGCCATGACCGTCAGCCACTTCCACGTCGGGCCCGCTCCACGGGTCGTGCGCCGTCGGCGTCGAGTCGATCGTCGCCACGCCATCGTCGCCGGCGCCAAACTCGATCATCTCCATGCCGTCGTCGCCAAACTCAAACGGCGGCGGCGCGGCGTCATCCGCCGCGGCGGGCGTGGAGACCGGCGACCGCGGCGACTCGGTCCGGGGCTCGAGGCCCGACGGCGGCGGCAGCCGCTGGATCTCCCGCCACGCGGCGGCGATGTCGGCCGGTGTGACGGGCCGGTTGCACTCCGCCACGAGCACGAGGGCATGGTCGCACACCTGATTGATCAGCCGAGGCACGCCGTCGGTGGCCGTGAAGACGGCGTCGTCGCTGCCTGCCGCGAAGAGCTTCTGCCACTCGAGCCCCGCGGCCTTCGTCTGGGTGCGGAGGTAGGCCATGGTCTCGGCGTGGTCGAGCGGTTCGAGATAGCCGCGGACGGCGATCCGCTGGGCGAGGCTCTCCATCCGTGGCCCGGCGAGCATCTCCTCCAGCCGAAGGCCTCCCGCCAAGACGATGTGCACCGCCGGCATCGGTGTGGGCACGTTGGTCAGCAGTCGCAACTCCTCGATGAGCCGCGTCGGCAGCGTGGCCGCCTCGTCGACCAGGATGACGAGCCCCGAACCGGTCGCCGCCAGGCCGCGGATGCGTTCCACGATCGCCATCCGGAGTTCGCTCTCGTCGATGCCCCGAAACCGCTCGCCGATCGCCGCCAGGATCGACTGCCAGAGGCCGCGGCGGGTGCAGATGCTCGCGCCCGAGAGGAGGGCCACGTCGAAGTCGTCGCGCACGTGCTCGGCCACCATCGAGAGCAGGAGCGACTTGCCCGTGCCCGGCGGCCCCACCACCAGCGCCATCCCCTCGCCGCGCCGGATGCATCGCTCGACCGACTTGAGCGCTGCGTCGATCTGCTGCGCGGGATGGTAGAACTGCGTCCGCGGCGCTGCCATGAACGGTCGGCTCGACGGATGCCGGCTGGGGATGTGCATCGCCGGAATGGTTCCCGAGGAATCGAACGGCGGGCGCGGGCCCGCACCCGAAGTGATTTCGTCCAGCGGGCACGGCTTCCTCCACCGGCCGGTCGGCCCGTAGACTTTTCCGGTCGCGAAACTGGCGCGCCGGCTGTCGGTGGCGACGGCTGTGACGATGAGGACCGACGACTGATGCCGCCGCGCGAGCCAGTGTTTCACGTGAAGATCTGCGGCGTGACGTCGGCCGACGATGCGCGGATGGTGGCCGCCGCGGGAGCCGATGCGATCGGTCTCAACTTCGTGCCGGGGTCGCCGCGGTGCCTGACGAGCGCCGCCGCCCGCGAGGTGGCCGCCGCGATCCCAGACGACGTGCTCGTGGTGGGCGTGTTCGCGGGCATGCCGGCCGCCGACGTGAAACGGATGGCCGCCGAGGTCGGGCTCGATGCCGTCCAGCTGCACGGCCATCTTTCCGGAGATGGAGTCGTTGATCCGCCGTCGGCATGTGGCGACCTCGCGCCGCTGACCGTGATTCGCGCGGTGCGGCTCGGGCCCGATGGGCTCGATGCGGCACGGTCGTGGATCGCCGCCGCAGCGGCTCTTGGGCATGCGCCCGCGATGGCGGTGGTCGATGCTGCTGTCACGGCGGCCACCGCGGCGGGCCAGCTCGGTGGCACGGGGGCCACGGTTGACTGGTCGCGGTTGGCCGCGGCGGGCGACCTCGGCATCCCGATGGCGGTGGCCGGCGGACTGACCCCCGGCAATGTGGCCGAGGCCGTGGCTGCTAGCAGGGCGGTGGCCGTGGATACGGCCAGCGGGGTGGAGTCGGCCCCTGGCCGCAAGGATCAGGCCAAGGTCAGGGCCTTCTGCGCGGCCGCCCGTGAAGCCTTGGCCCCGAAGGGGACCTGAGCCCTTTTCGATCAGGGTGGGAAGGCTATCATCGGGTATTCCCGGAGCAGTCTTCGCTCCCCTGCCTGTTCTCGCTCATCAGCCTAGGAGGTGCCTGTGGCCCACGTCGAAACCCGCCTGCCGTACAAAGTTGCCGATCTCGCTCTCGCCGATTGGGGCCGCAAGGAGATCATGCTCGCCGAGAACGAGATGCCCGGCCTGATGGCGCTACGGGAAAAGTACGGCCGCTCGAAGCCGCTCACTGGCGCCCGCATCGCCGGCTGCCTCCACATGACGATCCAGACGGCCGTCCTCATCGAGACCCTCAAGGAACTCGGCGCCGAGGTCACCTGGAGCAGCTGCAACATCTTCTCGACCCAGGACCACGCCGCCGCGGCGATCGCCAAGGCCGGCTTCCCGGTCTACGCCTGGAAGGGCATGACCAACGAGGAGTTCGACTGGTGCATCGAGCAGACGCTGTTCTTCCCGGACGGCGAGCCGCTCAACATGATCCTCGACGACGGCGGCGACCTCACCGCCATGGTGCACCAGAAGTATCCGGAACTCATCGGCGGCATCCGCGGCCTCTCTGAGGAGACGACCACGGGCGTGCACCGGCTCTACCAGATGCACGAGAACGGCGAGCTGAAGCTGCCGGCGATCAACGTCAACGACTCGTGCACCAAGAGCAAGTTCGACAACCTCTACGGCTGCCGCGAGAGCCTGGCTGACGGCATCAAGCGGGCCACCGACGTGATGGTGGCCGGCAAGGTGGTGGTGGTGGCCGGCTACGGCGACGTCGGCAAGGGCTCGGCCCACGCCATGAAGTCGCTCGGGGCCCGCGTGATCGTGACCGAGATCGACCCCATCAACGCCCTCCAGGCGGTGATGGAAGGATTCGAGGTGACCACCATGGAGGAGGCCGCCTCGCGGGGCCAGATCTTCGTGACGGCCACCGGCTGCCGCGACGTGATCCGCGGCGAGCACATCGCGAAGATGCCGAATGATGCGATCATCTGCAACATCGGACACTTCGACCTCGAGATCGACGTGGCCTGGCTGGAGAACACGAAGGGCATCAAGAAGGTCGAGATCAAGCCGCAGGTCGACCGCTACACGCTCCCCTCGGGCAACAGCGTGGTCGTGCTGGCCGAAGGGCGGCTGGTGAACCTCGGCTGTGCGACGGGCCACCCGTCGTTCGTGATGAGCACGAGCTTCACCAACCAGGTGCTCGCGCAGCTGGCTCTCTGGACCGAGACCGACAAGTACGACGTGGGCGTGCACCTGCTCCCCAAGAAGCTCGACGAGGAGGTGGCCCGGCTGCACCTCGACAAGCTCGGCGTGAAGCTGACGAAGCTCACCAAGGAGCAGGCCGAGTATCTCCACGTGCCGGTCGAGGGCCCCTTCAAGCCCGAGTACTATCGCTACTGAGTCTTCTGCACGGCCATCCATGGCCCGTGCAGAAGAGAGGCCCGGTGAGTCTTCTGCACGGCTAATCTTGGCCCGTGCAGAAGAGGCCGGGCTGGCTCGCCTCGTGCGAGCCGTCGGCTCTTTACGACGATCAACGAGCGGGGTGGCGCGAAAGCGCCACCCCGCTTCTCGTTTCACGGGAAACGGGTCAGTGGTGTGCTACGATTCCGGCGCTTCGCAACGCCTCTCTGCCCACCACTCGAGACACCTTCCTTCATGCCCACCGTCGCCCCGCTTCGCGGCCTCCGCTACGACCCCAAGCACGTCGGCACGCTGTCACAGGTGATCGCGCCGCCCTACGACGTGATCGACGCGGACCTGCAGACGAAGCTCTACGAGCGGCACCCGGCCAACGTGGTGCGGCTGGAGCTCAACCGGGAGGAGCCCGGCGACGACGAGCGGAGCAACAAATACACCCGGGCCGCCAAGTATCTGAAGGCATGGCGGGAGCAGGGGGTGGTGATGCAGGAGCCGGCGGCGGCGCTCTACGTCTATCACCAGGAGTTCGCGGTGGAGGGGCGGAAGTTCGTCCGCCGGGGCGTGATGGCGCGGGTGCGGCTCGAGCGGTTTGGCACCGGCAACATCCATCCCCACGAGGAGACGATGAGCGGGCCGAAGCAGGATCGGCTGCTGCTCACGCGGGCCTGCCGGGCGAACCTCAGTCAGGTGTTTGGGCTCTACCCCGACCCGCAGGGCGAGGTGCAGCAGACCCTCGACGCCGCCGTGGCCGGCCAGCCGCCGGTGGAGGCGACCGATCACCTGGGGGTGACGAGCCGGATGTGGGCCATCGCGGACGAGGCGGTGGCGGCGAAGGTGGCCGGGCTCTTGGGGCCGAAGCCGGTGTTCATCGCCGACGGCCATCATCGCTACGAGACCGCCTGCACCTACCGCGACGAGGTGGCGGCGGCCTGGGCCGAGGAGCACGGCGGCCAGGCACTGCCCTCCGACCACCCGGCCAACTTTGTGCTCATGATGCTCGTGGGCATGAGCGACCCAGGGCTGGTGGTGCTGCCGACACACCGCCTGTTCGTGCAGCCCGCCGTGGCGACGGCCGCCGACCTCTGCGCCAAGCTCGGCACCTGCTTCAACACCCGCACCTCCTGGAAGGGACCGCAGGCGGCCGACGCGGTGTGGACAAATCTCGAGCTGGAAGAAGACCAGGGAACGATCGGCTTCTACACGGCCGGCGACCAGGCCTGGACCATCGCCCGAATCACGCCCGCCGGCCGGGCTCGCATGGACGAGGTGGCCAGCGACCACGGAGCAGCCTGGCGGAGCCTCGGCGTGTCGATCCTCCATCGGCTCGTGATCGGCGAACTCCTCGGGGCCAAGGAGATCCCGACTCCGGGCTACGTGCACCTCGTCGGCGAGGTGGTGGAAGGGATCAGCACGGGGACGTATCCGCTGGCCGCGCTCGTGATGCCGGCGAGCGTGGACGACATCCGCAAGGTGAGCGAGACGGGCGAGCGGATGCCGGCGAAGAGCACCTATTTCTATCCCAAGCTCGCCAGCGGGCTCGTGTTCAACCCGCTCGACTGACCACCGCCCCGGCCTCCGTGGCGCAGGTTTTCAAGCTGCGGCCCGCGAACCCCTCGCTCCCGCTCGGGGCTTTTTGGAGGGATGCAGACAAAAAGCCCCGAGCGCCAGCGAGGGGATTGGGTTCGCCAGCATCGTCCGCGTCGCCCCACCACCCACCACCACCCACCACCCGCCGCCCGCCGCCCGCCCACCACCGTTTCATGTGAAACACGGCACCCTCGGTTGTCTGCGGACCCTGCGGGCCTTGCGCAAACCTGGCGGTTTCACGTGAAACCCGCCCCACCGACCTTGCGCTCGGGGGCGGTTTTCGGACGCTTCGTGCATCACGTGACGATCGTGCCTGAAGTGGCCGATACCGGGATGGTGCCCGATGTGCATCGGGAAACGACGGGAAGGATTCTGCACGTGGGAAGGATTCTCTGCGTGGCCAACCAGAAGGGCGGCGTCGGCAAGACGACGACCGCGTCGAACCTCGCGGCGGCGCTTGCCCACGGCGGCATGCGGACGCTGCTGGTCGACCTCGACCCGCAGTGCAACGCCACCACCGGCCTGGGCGTCGCACCCGCCGTCACGCACCCGCTGGTCCTCGAGACCCCGCTGGCCGATTCGATCGCGGCCACGTCGCTGCCCAACCTCTTCGTGCTGCCCGGCAGCCGGAGCGTCCGCGACGTGGAGCGGATCGCGGCGCAGGCCCGTGCCGGCGCCGCGGTGCTCGAGCAGCACCTCGGCCTCGGGCTCGCGGCGTGGGACTACTGCCTGATCGACTGCCCGCCCAGCATCGGCGACCTGACGCGGACCGCGCTCGCCGGCAGCACCGAGGTGCTGATGCCGATCCAATGCGAATACTTCGCGCTCGAAGGACTCACCCAGATGATCGAGGTGATCCGCGACGTGATGCAGGAGAAGCCCGGCCGGCTCTCCTTCAGCGGCATCGTGCTCACCATGCACGACGCGTCGCTGGAACTCACGGCCGAGGTGGAAGCCGAGGTCCGCGACTTCTTCGGGGAGATCGTCTTCGAGACGGTGATCCCGAGGGACGTCGCCGTCTCCGAGGCTCCGAGCCACGCGCTCAGCGTGCTCGATTATGCACCGCGCTCGTCGGGAGCGCGGGCTTACACGGAACTCTGCATGGAGGTACGCGACTGTGAGTAGAGAACGCCGCCTGGGCCGTGGGCTCGAAGCACTCCTGGGTCGGGCGGGGCTCGACCCCGCTCCCGCCACGCAGGGCACCTCGGCGCTCGCCGCCCAGCCGGCGCGGCCCACCCCGCCGGCCGGCCTCGGGTCGGGCGCGGCAAGGCTGATCCTCCATGCCCCCGAGGAGGTCGAGCAGGCGGCCGCGACGCTGCCCAGCAGCGACGTGGCGGCCGCGGCCATCGACCCGAATCCCTGGCAGCCGCGGACGGTGGTTGACGACGCCGATCTCGCCGAACTCGCCAACAGCCTCCGCGAGCACGGCCTCGTGCAGCCGATCGTGGTGCGGGCGAGGGGCGACCGGTACCAGCTCATCGCCGGCCAGCGGCGGCTCGCGGCAGCGCGCCGGCTCGGCTGGGAGAAGGTGCCCGTCCGGGTGCTCGACGTGGACGACCGGCAGATGTCGGAGATCGCGATCGTCGAGAACCTCCAGCGTCGCGATCTCGACGCGCTGGAGAAGGCGGCGAGCTTCAAGCAGTATCTCGCCACCTGGAGCTGCACGCAGGACGAACTGGCGAAGCGGCTGTCGGTGGATCGTTCCACCGTGGCCAACCTGATTCGGCTCCTGGACCTGCCCGCGAGCGTGCAGCAGAAGCTCCGCTCAGGGACGATCTCGATGGGCCACGCCCGGGCGCTCTTGCCGCTCGGCGACGAGGACGAACAGGTGCGGCTGGCCGACAGGGTGGCCGCCGAGGGGCTGTCGGTGCGTGCGGTCGAGGCCGAGATCCAGGAGATCATCCGGCGCGAGGAGTCGGCAGACGTTGGTGCCGACGACGAAGTGGCGATCGTGGAGCCAGGGGCTGCTGGCGTGCCCTCGGCACCGAAGCGGAAGCCGGGCCGACCGGCCACGCGGCGGTCGAGCCAGGTGGCGGCCGTCGAGAGCCAGCTGCGGCAGGCGCTCGGGGTGAAGGTGGTGGTGCACGCCAACGGCAAGGGGGCGGGCCGAATCGTGATCCCGTTCACCGACCTCGACGAGTTTCAGCGGCTCCTCGACCACATCACCGAGTGACCGCTTCGCGGCCGAGCAGCGGTGGCGGCGGCGTGATACACTGCCGGGGCCACGGAGCGTAGCGCAGTTGGTAGCGCGCTTGGTTTGGGACCAAGAGGTCGAGAGTTCGAATCTCTCCGCTCCGACTCGACCTCGGCTCACCCCAAGGGCCCGCGCCGCGGGCACGCACCCCCTCGCGAGGAGCTGACGATGCTTCGACGACTCGGAAACAACTGTGTGGTGTTGGTGGCCCTCGTCGTGTGGCCCACGATGGCGATGGGCCAGGTGTCGATAACGGAACTTGGAGCGGCGAACGCTGCCCGGAATCAGATGATGGCGAATGGAGCCAATGCCGCCGGATCAGCCGCCGCGGGGGCCGCCCCGCAGCCAGCGGCAGCACCGCGGACGGCGACCCCGTCGGTCGGGTTCGGCGGCATGAAGTATGTGCTGTCGTACGCGCTCACGGGCATGCTGATGGCGCTCGGGATGTATCTCACCTGTCGCCCCGCCAACCGGCACCCAGTGGATTGATCGCGGCCATGATGGCGGCTGTGATCGCCAATGCCACGACCATGATGCCCGAGGGTTCCGGCACCGCCACGGGGGCCAGGCCAGCGCCCGCCGGAGCCATCGCCGCCGCCAGGCCTGGCGAGAGCGTCGAGCCGCGGCCAAAGACGACTGAGCCGGCGACGAGACCGTTTCCGGCGATGACCTGGCCGGCCGGCACGTGATAGCCGCCGGCGATGCTGGTGACGTCAAATGTGGCTCCGGCCGCGACCGCGATTCCCGACATCGCCGCCACGGCGTCCGCGGTGGTTATCTGCAGGCCACCGGCGGCGATGGTGAGCGGTCCAGCCGCGCTGTTGGGGCGATCGAGGACGAGCGAGCCGCTTCCAGATTTCGTCAGCGACGACCATTCCGGCCCGATCCAGCCGCGGCCCGCCTGCCCCTGCGTTTTGATCCCGGAGGCGACGTCGACGAGGAGGTCGAGCGGCGCTGCGGTTGTCGCGACTGGTTCGAACCACACGGCGTCGGCGGAGAGTGATCCCGCCAGTCCGCTGAGGGTGACAATGGCTGGTTGCCCGGGGGCGAACGAGTAACTGCCCAGGGACACCCACTCGCCACCGCGAGAACGCTGATCGACCGTGACCACGTGTGATCCGTCGGCGGCTTCAATGGTGTAGGTGGCGCTGGCGGCACGATCGCTCGCCGCCGACCAGCGGGCCTGAACGTTCATCGTCCCTGCTTCCGGAAGGTGGGCGGCCCAGCGGACGCTGGAGGCCGATCCACCGGTGCCGACGAGACTGCGCCCCTGGTAGGAAGAGGAACTGTTCAGCGCCGTCCAGCCCGCCCCGCGGGGAAGAGCGGCTGGATCGGCATCGTCGAGAATCCATCCCGGCCCGGGGGGCGGCGGCGGCAGCGTGCCCAGGCCCGAGTCCGCCAGAAAAGTCGTCAGATTCTTGCCATCACCGCCCCACCGTCGAAGTTCGAACAGCGGGGTGGTTCGGGTGTTCAGACCCGTCTTCGTCGTCATACCAGTCTTGAAGCCGGCCGCCTGAAGTTCCGCGATCACCGTGGCGTTGTAGCTACCGTACGGATACGCGAAGTGGTTGCTCACCTTGCCGCCCGCATTGGCCGCGATGTCCTGTCGCGCCCCGACCACCTCCTGCCGCACCTGGGTGGTCGTGATGTCGGTGAGCCGCGGGTGGGTCTGCGTATGGGCCTCGACGAGAAACACGCCCGCCGTGTCCATCTCCGTCACCTGCTGCCACGACGCCTTGGGCGCTCCGATGCCGATGCCGCGGGTATGGGTGTAGTTCGTCGCGACCATCCCGCGGGCGGCGAGCAACGGATACATCTCCGTGTAGCCAAGGATGTAGTTGTCGTCCACCGTGAGCATGATCGGCCGATAGGGCAGAATCCCATCGTTGACCCGCCACTCGTAGAACTGGTCGAGCGTGATCGTCGAGAACGAGTTGGCAGCGAGATAGTCGAGGTGGGCCGTGAAGTTCTCGCGAACGTAGCCCAAGTTGGCGTGGGCGTGGTACATGACGGCCGGCACCTGGGCCGCCGCCGGCACGCCGCCGATCGCTGCAGCGAGCAGCACCCCGATCCTCGCGGTGGAGATCCGTGTTCCCGGCATCATGCGGTCACCCTACGACGGCGTACGCCGTCCCGCAAGGCCGCCCGACGGGCTGCGCTGCGATCCTCGTCCGCACGGGCATCCGGCCGCAGCCACGGCTGCACCGCCACTCGATATACTGCCGCGCCGCCCGGTGAACTTTTCCGGCGGCAGTGCGTAGCAGTGATTCGGCCGACGGTTTCGGCAGGACGTTTCTCCAGCAGACAGGCACCAGGCGTGAACCAGAAAACCCTCCTCGAACTCGTCAAAAAGCACGGCACCCCCCTGTTCGTCGTCGATCACGCCGAACTGCGGAAGAACTACGCGCTCTTCCGCAAGCACTTCCCCCGCGTGCAGATCTACTACGCCGTGAAGGTCAACAGCGACCCCGCGATCGTGAAGACCTTCTACGAGCTCGGCGGCAGCTTCGACGTGGCGAGCATCCAGGAGTTTCGCACGGTCTACCAGTACATCGCCAAGCTCCCGGCGAAGCAGCGGCAGGACTTCATCTGGGACAAGATCATCTACGCCAATCCGATCAAGCCGATCGAGACGCTCGAGGAACTCGACCGCTACAAGCCGCTGGTGACCTACGACAACCACGAAGAGGTCAAGAAGATCGCCAAGCACGCCCCACACGCCGGCCTGGCGCTACGGCTCCGCGTGCCCAACACGGGCTCGATGGTGGAGCTCTCCAGCAAGTTTGGCGCCCTGCCTGGCGAGGCGGTCGACCTGATCAAGTATGCCCACGATCACGATCTCGTCGTCGAGGGGCTCTCGTTCCACGTCGGCAGCCAGTGCACGAACCCGCAGAACTACATCCAGGCGATCCACCTCTGCGCCAACATCTTCGCCGAGGCGAAGTCGCGGGGCTTCAACCTCAAGCTGCTCGACATCGGCGGCGGGTTTCCTGCGGCCTACGACGCCACGGTTCCGAGATTCTCCGCGCTCGCCAAGACGATCAACCACGAGCTCGACCGGCTGTTTCCGAAGGAGATCGAGATCCTCGCGGAGCCGGGCCGGTTCCTCGTGGCGTCGGCGGGCACGGCCGTCAGCAAGATCATCGGCAAGGCGTTTCGCAACGACAAGCTTGGCTACTACGTGGACGACGGCGTGTATCACACCTACTCGGGCGTGATTTTCGACCACTGCACGTACCATCTGAAGAGCTTCAAGCGGGGCACGCCGCAGGTCTGCGCCGTGTTTGGGCCGACGTGCGACGCCCTCGACACGATCAGCCTGTCGGAGCAACTGCCGGATCTCGAAATCGGCGAGTATCTCTACAGCGAGAACATCGGCGCCTACTCGGCCGCGAGCAGCACGCACTTCAATGGGTTCCCGCCCGCGACGGTGGTGCACGTCAATCAGTAGGCGGCACAGGGCGAAAACCTGTACTCCGTGTGGGCGATGCAGGCACAGGTTGAAAACCTGTGCTACGGAAGAGCAAGCAACGTAGCCGCAGGTTTTTAACCTGCGGTGAAGAGATTCTGCACAGGCTGCTTCCGCATCAGGAAGCGTAACCGCGTGAGCGGTACGATCGCCCTTCGCCTCGCGATGCACTCCCGAACACGGCCCCCATCGCTCACGCGATTGGGCTTCCTGCGGCGGCGCAGCCGGCTACGGCCGCACGGCCTCGATGAGGTGATAGCCCTTCACCTCCTCGCGGGCCACGCTCGACCACATCCGCGGGAGATGCTCGAGGTACCAGATCGGCTGCTTCGTGACCACCAGTAGCGTGGCTCCCGGCGCGAGCGCCAGCCGGGCTGCCTCGACGAACAGCTCCGCAAGCCGGAAGTCGGAATAGTAGGGCGGATTCGCCAGGGCGAGATCCCACGAGCCCGGCTCGGGCACGCGGCCCTCCGCCTCGAGCGCGACCGTGACGTTCGTCAGACCGTTGGCCGCCACGCCCCGGAGCGTGCAATCGACCGCGCGGGCCGACGAGTCGAGGGCGTGCACGTGGACGCTCTCGTCGCGGGCCGCGATCCCGAGGGCCACGCAGCCCGAACCGCAGCCAATGTCGAGCACCCGCGACTCCGGGGCGACATCCACGGCGCCGAGCAGGTGGCGGGCGCCTGGGTCGATCCGCCGATGGGCGAATACGCCCGGCCGCGTGAAGGCCGTGAGTAGCCGATCGCGGTCGCGAAACACCACCTCGCAGGAGAAGTCGCGGACCTTTGACAGTTCCCGCGTTTTCTCGACCACGTAGGCGATCGTGCCCGACTTCGCCTTGCGGTCGGCTCCATCCACCGGCCGCACGCGGACCGTCTCGCCCGTTTCGGCGAGCTGCTCGCGGAGCCATTTGTCGCGGGGGTTGTCGATGGCGGTGACGAGGTGGCCCCCGATCGCGAGGTTTTGGATGGCCGCCTGGAGCACGTCGCGGGAGAACTCGGCCTCGCCGTCTTTCGCCAGCGGTACGACCGCGAGGTCGTAGGGCCCGGCCGGCATGTCGGCCACGCACTCGGCGGAGAGGTTCGGCGGCATCGGCACCCACGACGCCCGCGCCGCGGTGCACGGATGGAGATCGTGGAACCAGGCGACCACCGTCGCGCCGGGCCGCTCGACGGCGAGCGAGTGCGCCGCCTGGCCGCGGCCGGCCGTGGTGCAGACGATCCGCTCCCCCGGCAGCGTGCGGGCGACGGCAAGCGCGTGGGCTTCGGCGGGACGGGCGGGGAGCAGTTCGGTGGGATGGTTCATGCCCCGCCGAGCATACCCTCCCTCACTCGGGACGCCGCGGCCGCTCCGGCCGCTCGTCCCTTTCCCTGCCTTCAGCACTGTCGGGACGACGACGCGGGCCGTCGCCAGGTCGAAATCCACCGTCGCGTTCGGCTGCAGGACCCACGCCGCGCGCGGCCATGCCACCGCGAAGCCGCTGCATCATTTCACCGGCAAACTTCTCCACCTCGGTGCGGTCGAGCTTGCCGTCGCCATCGGCGTCGAAGGACATTGCCCGCTCGACGAACCGCTCGGGGCTCGGCCCGCCTTCGGGACGTGGCCCGCCTTCGCGGCGAGCCGCGCCGTCACGCACCGGACCGCCGTCAGAGCCACCCTCGCGAGACGGCGACGGACCGCGGAAGCCACCCTCACCCCGCGGGATGGGCGGCAGCGGCGGGCGGAACTCCTCGTGGTCGATCTTCCCGTCGTTGTTGCGGTCGGCCTTGGCGAGATTCGCCGCGGCGTTCTTGATCTCGTCGGCGTCAAGCTCGTGGTCGCCGTTGGTGTCGAGGGCGTCGCGGAGGCCATCACGCCGCTCCGGTGGCGGACCGTCGCGGCGTTCCGGCGGTTGGGCGGTGACGAACTGGCCGCAGATCGCGGTGACGACGATGATGCCGAGGGCGAAAGAGGTTCTCATCGGTGAACTCCCAGGGAGTGAATCCTGATTCCTTGCGGGACTACGTGCCTTGCCGCAGGCTTCAACGGCGGAGAGGAAAAAAGGTTACGGCCGAGACTCACCCACGCAGTAGAGAAACCGGCCCGACCGGAGATAGAGCCGGCTGTCCGCGATCGCGGGCGTGCCGCTGAAGTCGCTCTCGTCGCCGGCGAACTTGTTGCAGCCCAGCACGCCGTAGTCGGGCTTGGCAGGCAGGATCAGCGTGCCGCCCCAGCGGGTGGCCACGATCAACCGGCCATCGGACAGCACCGGCGACGCATAGACCGGTCGGCCGCCGCCGGTGATCTCGGCCACGCGGCTGCGGTAGACCTGCTCGCCTGTCGCGGCGTTCGAGCAGAAGGCCTGGCCGCGGTCGTCGATCCAGTAGAGGTGCCCTTCGTGGAGGAGCGGCGTGGCCACATAGGAACTCGCCTTGCTCGTCCAGAGCACGTGCGACTTCGTCACGTCGCCGCTGCCGCCCGCCCGCACGGCGAGTGACCCAGCCGAGCGGAATCCACCGAACACATAGATCACGTCGCCATCCACGATCACGCTGGGCGAGATGTTGCCGGTGAGCGAGTGGCTGGCGTACCAGCGGATCTTGCCGGTCGCCGGATCGAGCCCCCAGACCTCCGAGGGCACGGCGACGACGAGTTCCTCGCGGCCGTCCGCGAGTCTGGCGATCGCGGGCGTGCCGTAGGCGAGTTCGAGCGCCGCTGCTTCCGCCTTCCAGACTTCGCGGCCGGTGCGGTGGTCGAGCCCGCGGATCGACTGGCTCTCCTCCGCCGCATTCACGATCACGAGGTCGCCGTGGCGGATCAGGCTTGCCGCCGAGCCCCAGCGGCGATTGCTCGACTCCTTGCCCACGCCGACACGCCAGAGCTCCTTGCCGGCGCGGTCGAAGGCGATCACGCCACTCTTGCCGAAGAAGGCATAGACCGCATCGGCATCCACGACGGGCGTGCTGCTGGCGTAGCCATGCTCGGTGAGGAATCCCTCGTAGGCGTCCTCCGGCAGGTCGCCGGGCACGTCGCGCCGCCACTTCTCCGCTCCCGTCTGGCGGTCGATGCAGAGCAAGTGACGCGCGAGCTTCGCCGGCTCGCCGCCCCGTTCGCCCGGCACGCCGTAGCCCGAGTAGCAGGTCACGAACACGTCGTCGCCGTGGATCACCGGACTCGATGAACCCGGGCCGGGGAGCGGCGTCTTCCAGAGCAGGTTTTTCTCGTCGCTCCATTCGAGCGGCACGGCCGACTCGCCGATGCCGAGACCGCCTGGCCCCCGAAACCGGGGCCAGTCAGCGGCGGACGCGGCGGCCGTCGTCAGGAGGATGGCTGCGACGACGTGTGCGAGGGCAACGGATGCAAGACGGCTCATTCCACGATCCTCAGGACGTCGTTTCGTTTCATCACCCGCGTGCGACGGTCGGCCTCGAACTCGACGTGGCAGTCGAGCAGCATGCCGAGCGACGCGTCGGTGGGCACGTCGACCGTCGCGGTGATCGTATTTCCTTCGCGGGCGATCGCCACGGCCTCGTAGGGGCCGAACTGCACCCATGACGGTTTTCCGTCCGGGATCGGGCCGCGGTTCGCAGCCGCGGGATCGAGCACGAGCGTCACCGCGCGGCGGCCACCGCGGGGCAGCGTGCCGGGACGTACCTCCGCGATCACCGCCTCCATGCGGCTCGCCCCTTCGGCGTTGTCTTCGATCGCGCCCGTTCCCATCCGGCGGAGACCGCGGTTGTTGGACGGCTCGGGCACGCCTCGGTAGCCGCCGATCACGTACGGGAACCTCCCCGGCGTGACATGGTAGTGGTAGCCCCGCTCGGCATCCTCGTGGCCGTTGCAGACGTCGAGCGCGCGATCGCCCTCGAGGTCCTTCGCCATCACGCCGTCGGACTCATAGGGGCCGTGAATAGGAAAGCCGTCGAAGGCGAAGCCGATGACGGGCGAATGCCGCGTGCCATCGTCGGGGAAGGGGCTTTTCACACACGTCGGATACTTGTGGTAGTGGTAGACGCCGGTCTGCTGTGGATGGCCGCAGCAGCTGTCGAGCCAGACTTCCGAGTAGCCCGCGACCGCGTTCATCCCGCCCTGCTCGAACGGGTTGAAGAACACGACGCCGTTGAGGGCCACGCCGATCGGCCCCATCGGCAGCCGCGTGATCTCGGCGGCCTTGCGGGGCTCGAGCGGCAGCAGGAAGGTGAACTCCTGCACGCGGATCGTGTTGGGATTGCCGCTGTTGGGGAACGTGGCCGTGGGGTGATTCGGCCAGCCCTGGCTCTCGATCACGAGGAACCCCGTCTCGTGGCGGAGGCGGACTTCGTCGGTGCCGTCCTTGTTTGAGTCGCTCTGGTGATAGGAGAAGAGATCGACGGCCGTGCCGCCGTCGCGGAAGAGATACCGCGGTTTGTCGTGGCCGCGTTCGAGCGACCAGCGGCCGCCGACGGGCTCGGCGGCGTGGCCGGCTGGCGCGAGCATGGCCGCGATGGCGAAGATGGTGGCAAGGCGTGGCATCGAAAAGGCTCCTGGACACGTTGAACGGCTCATGCGCCCAAATGTCGCGTGGGCGCAAGGCTCCCCTCGTAGCACAGGTTTTTTTACGTGTGCCTATCCATCGCGGCGGCTCTGAGTTTATGCCGTCAGAAAGCCCAATCGCGTAAGCGATGGGGGCAGCGGCCAGGAGGGACACGGCTCGGCCGCTTCCGCCTGATCGTGAGTCGATCATGCCGTACGCCTTACGGCGTTACGCTTCCTGGGCGGGCCGTACGCCTTACGGCGTTACGCTTCCTGATCATGCCGTGCGCCTCACGGCCTTGCGATTCCTGTCCAGAAAGCCCAATCGCGTAAGCGATGGGGGCAGCGGCCAGGAGGGCGTCTCCTGCTCCACTCAGTTCGCGGCCGCGTTCGACCATGTGCTGAAGAGATCGCCCCGCTTGATCCGCGCGGCATCCTCCCGCATCACGTCGGGCGTGCGGCGGATCATCCGGACCGTCTTGCGGTTGTGCCGCCAGGTGCGGGTGTGGGCCTGGGCCACCGGACCGCTGCCCGGCGGCGCCGTGACGATCGTCGGTGGTGCGGCGATCGCGCCGCCGGCGTGGAGGGCCGCGGCGACAACGAGCACGATCGCAGTGCGGGGGAGAATCACTTCGCGGCCTTCTCGTCGGGAAGCGGTTGGAGCGTGAGCGGATCCCGTAGCGGCAGGTGCTTCACCTCGCCGCCGAAAAACTCCTTCATCGTCGCCCGGCCTTGGAGATCGCCCTTCGCGATCTCGTCCCAGTCGCCGACCACGAGGATCGCCATCGTCGCCGGATCGAGGTGCTTCTTCGCCACCCGCTGGAGATCCTCGCGGGTTACGGCGGCCACCTTTTGGCGAAAGGTCTTCCAGTAGTCGGCCGGCCGCTTCGTCCACTCGTCGTTGACGAACACCTTGAGCATTTGCGGCTTGCTCTCGAACTGCCGCGGGAAGGTCTCGATCACGCTCTTCTTCGCGGTGTCGAGTTCGTCTTCGGTCACGAGTTCGTCGCGGACGCCCTTGATCTCGTCGAGCACGATCTTCGTGGCCAAGGCTACCGTGGCGTTCTTGCTCTCGAAGCCGGCCTTGAAGTCGCCTGGATAATCGACCTTGGGCTGCAGCGTCGAGCGGACCGAGTAGGCGAGCCCCTCGTTGCTCCGCACTTTCTGCATCAGGCGGCTGGTGAATCCGCCCGCGCCGAGGATCTCGTTGAGGAGGACCAGCGGAATCGCATCGGGATCGTCACGGGTGATGCCCCGGGAGCCGATCAGCACCTTGCCCTGCGGGATGTCCTTTGGCACGTGGTAGAGCCCGGGGGCCAGCTTTGCCGTCGGCGGTGTGGGCGGCGGAGCCAGTTCGCCCCGCTCCCAGCCGTTGAAGGCCTTCGAGAGCTTGGCGAGCATCTCCGGCTCCTCGAAGTCGCCCGACACCGCCACGATCGCGTTGCCTGGGTGAATGATCCGCTTGTGCATCGCGGCCAGCCGGCCACGGTCGATGGCGGCGACGGTGGTCGCCGTCGGCTCGGCCCCCTCGAAGTGCTCGGGACCGTAGATCAGCCGCTTCCACTCGCGGCCGATGATCGACGCGGCATCGTCGTTCCGCTGCTTGAGTCCCTCGAGGACGCGGGCCTTGCCTGTGGCCAGACGGTCCTCGTCGAAGCCGGGCGTCCGCAGCATCTCCACGAACAGGGCAAGACTCTCGTCGAGGTTGCTCTTCAGGCAGTTCATCGTGGCCACGGTGAAGGTCTCATTGGCCGAGACACCCACCTCCGTGGCGAGAAAATCCAGAGCCTCGTCGAACTCGGTGGGCTTCTGTTTCGCCGTGCCCCCCTCCCGGATCATCCGCGCCGTCATCGAGGCGAGGCCCGGAGCGTCGGCCGGATCGAGCGACGACCCGCCGCGGAACGTGACCGACACCGTGACCAGCGGAAGTTCGTGCGACGGCGCGAGGTAGGCGACGGTGCCGTCTGGCAGCGTACGGCGAAAGGTCGTGGCGTCGGGCGGCTCGAAGGCCAGCGGCTCGAAGGTGATTTCCTCCGGACGCTTCGGGAGCGCCGGCTTCGCCGGGGATGTGGCCGTGGGCTGGGTGGTCGATGGGGCAGCGGCGGCGTGCGCCGGCGCGAGAGTGGCGACGAGCAGGGCGAAGGCGGTGGGCAGGCGACTGGCTGCGGAGAGGCACATGGTCATGGAAGGTCCGTGTGGAATGGTGGTTGGGAGAAGCCGGCGGCGGTCGCGGGTCACTCCGCCTTGCGGCGGTAGGTGGCGACGCTGCGGTTGGTGTCTTTGAAATACTTGTTTGCCACGCGGCGGATGTCGGCGGCGGTCACGGCCTCGTATTTCGCAGGGCCTTCGTTGATCTCGCGCCAGTCAAGCACCGCCTCGGAGAAGGCGAGTTGCACGAAAAGCGACATGTTGTTCTCGAGCTTCCGGTAGTTCTGAGCGGCCACGCGGTTTTTCACCTTGCGAAGTTCGCGTTCGGGGAGGTCCTCAGTCTGGAGCTTGGCGAGCTCCTCGTACCACGCCGCCTCGAGCTGCTCGGGCGTGGCTTCGCCGCGGGCCTGGGCGGACATGGCGAACAAGCCTGCGTATTTCCGCGTGTCGCTCATCGCCTGGGCACCGGCCGCGAGGCCCCGCCCCTCCACGAGCCCCTTGTAGAGCCGGCCGGTGCGGTCGTTGAGAATCTCGGCGAGCATGTCGAGCGGATAGGAATCGACGTGGCCGGCGGGCACGGTGTGGTAGCGGACCTCGACCGACGGCGGGACGTCGCCCACCGCGTTCATCCGCTGCTCGGCCAGTTGCTCGACCTCGAGCGTGACGACCGGCGGCGGGGGGGCCTTGCCCGGCTCGAGCCGCGAGAAGTAGTTGGTGATCAGCCGCTTCGCCCGGACGGGATCGAAGTCGCCCACGAGGATGCCGACGAGGTTGCCGGGGCGGTAGTAGATGTTCCAGTAGTCCTGCGCCTGCTCGAAGGTGTAGCTGTTGAGATCGCTGGGCCAGCCGATCACGGGCCACGAGTAGCCGCTCGACGCCCAGAACATCGAGTCGAACTGCTCCTCGAACTTGCCCGTGGGCGTGCTGTCGGTCCGCAGTCGCCGCTCCTCGTGAACGACGTCGCGCTCCGAATAGAACTCGCGGAACACGCTGTCGCTGAGCCGGTCGCTCTCCATCCAGGCCCAGAGCTCGAGCTTGTTGGACGGCACCGTGATGAAGTAGCAGGTGAGGTCGTAGGTGGTGAAGGCGTTCATGCCGCTGCCGCCGGCCTTCGTGTAGACCTGGTCGAACTCGTCCTTGACGATCGTGCCGGCCTGCGGGCCTGCCTCGCCGCGGCCCTGCTGGGCCTTGATGAGCGCGTCGAGCCGAGCCCGAAGCACGCGGAGTTCCTGCGTGTCGTTGGCCGGGTTCCACGGGTCGTCGATCTCGCCCTTGAAGAAGCGGTCGTACTGCCGCGTCCAGACCAGCCGGTTGATCTCGTCGCGGACCGCCTTCTGCTCGCCGCGATACTTTTCGTCGCGGCCGGGATCGCGGGTGCCGATCGTGTCGGTGCCCTTGAACATCATGTGTTCGAAGAAGTGGCTGATGCCGGTGATCCCCGGCCGCTCGTTCACGCTGCCCACGCGGGCGATCCAGCCGGCGCTGACGACGTTGGGCTGGTCGTTGCGGGGCACGAGCAGGAACTGCATGCCGTTGGGAAGTGTGAACTCTTCGACCTCCACCTTCTGGGCGCGGGCGGAGGCGGCGAGCGACAGAAACAGGGCAACGACGAACGCGAAGCGGAGCATGCTGGGATTCCTGGGGTGTCGTCGCGGTTATACCCGAGCCCGGCGCGCCGAGGCGACCCGGAAAAGGCTCAGTGTCCACCCGCCCCAAACCACCACTGCACCAGCGTGAGCACGATCTCGAACACGATCAGCCCCACGATCGCCCACTCCACCCGCAGGGCGCGGCGGTTCTGCATGAGTTCGAGCGCCGTCTCGGCAGTCTTCGCGATCAGGCCCAGCTTGCCGTGCAGCACCGCCGACCGCTCGCGGATCTCGAAGTCGTCGCGGAGCCTGGCCCAGAGCCGCTCGAGCTCGGGATGGTCCCAGAGGAGTTCGGGTGAGTCTTCGATGCGGGCGCCCGCCACCACGCGATGCTCGGCGAGCAGCGCGCCGCCGAGGTGCTGCAGGAGTTCGCGGGCCGCGCGGCCGCCGCGGCCCCAGTGGTCGAGGTTGGTGGCGAACGGCTCGATCCGCTCGAACTGGCTCTCGATGGCCCGCTCGTGGTGTGCCAGCGACACGCTCTTGGCGAGCACGTCTGCCACGAGCTGCAGCTTCTCCCGGCTGACGTCGTTGAGCACCAGCGTGTTGCCTTCGATCGTCTCCTTGCCCGTGGGCTCGATGCGGATGTCGAGCACCTCCGTCTCCTGGTCGGTCGACGGGAACGGCTGGCGGATGTGCGGGGCGAGCTGACGGACGTATTCGCTGATCGCCGCGGGCGATGCGTCGAAGAACACGATCGCCCCGTAGCGGAAGATCACGGCCACCCCGTCGCCCGATGGCCGGTGGCCGGCGATCGCGGCGCCGAGCGAGGATCCGATCAGCTCCACGACGAGCGGCGCGTTGCCGGTGCGGTCGGTCGAACCGAGAGCGGCCACGTCGATGCCGGTGCCCACCAGCACGGCCCGCGACTGGAAGCCGAGACGACCCGCGGCCAGCGGGCCCGCGGCGACGGCGGTGGAGGTCTCGTCGGCCATGGAAGGGGTGCTCCGGCGCGAGGGTTGGCTCTCGGCAAGTGTCCAGCGTCGCATTCGCGGCAATCACGAAGCCCGCGCCGCAGGCGGGATTCTCGACACCCTCCAGCCTAACAATCCGGTGGCAGGGCAGCTGTTGTCTCCCGTGAGATTGCCACCATGATCCCCTCAGGACGCGTTGATCCAGTCATTCTCGGGCATCTTCTCGGCCAGCATCGCGACCTGCACGCCCGGCTGCTGGCCCTGCGGGCCGACTTCGCGGCCGCCCACGATGCCAATCCGCCATCGGCGAAGGCCGTCCGCGACCGCCTGCTGGAGTTGCGCGACCATCTCCGCGACCACTTCGTACAGGAGGAACAGGGTGGCTTCCTCGAGGAATCGATCGCGAGGATGCCGCGGCTCTCGGTGGCCGCCCGCGAGGTGGTGGCGGAGCACCCGCGGCTCCTTGCCGAACTCGACACCCTGCTGGACAAGCTGCCGGCACGAGACGTTCGCGACGCTTCGTGGGATGATGCCGCCCTCGGCTTCGCCGCCTTCAGCGATCACTTGCTCGCCCATGAAAGGAACGAGAATGCTGTCGTCCAGCAGGGATACAACGAGGATTTTGGGTTCAGTGATTGATCACCGCGGCCGCTGGGTCGCCGCCGCCGTCGTCGTGGTCATGGCGGCCGGCTTCGCCGTGTCGCGGCTGCCAGCCGCCGATCCCGCGGTGCTGCCGGACCAGGTGGCCGGCTTCATGCGGGCGAAACTCGCCCACTCGCAGAACGTGCTGGAGGGGCTGACCGTCGAAGACTTCGACCTCATCGACAAGGGAGCGCAGCAGCTCTCGCTCGCCAGCGAGGATGCCAGTTGGCAGGTGTTGCAGACCGAGGACTACGCGCGGCAGAGCGCCGACTTCCGCCGCTCGTGCGACAGCCTGCGGAAAGCGGCCAAGGCCAAGAACCTCGACGGCGCCGCCCTGGCCTGGATGGAGGTGACGATGAAGTGCGTCCAGTGCCACAAGTACGTCCGCGACGAGCGGGCGCCGAGGAACTAGGTCGCGCCCGTAGCACAGGCTGTCAACCTGTGACTGTCTCTAACCGGCGGCTCGGGGCTGCCCACGCCCATCGCCGGACGCTCGCTGCGGGCTCCGACTCTCCGCTCGCTGCACGCCGGCTACGCTTCGCCATCCTGGCTTCGCTTGCCGCCGAGCCCGGCTCCTGGGGATGGGCAGCCCCTCGCGGCCTCCCGTGCTCGACGCTGGACGCGGCATCTGGTGGCGGTTCGCCCCACGCCTCACGGTGTTGGGCTTGTACTGCATGCGAATACCGTACTACGCGTCACACGTGATCCTGAGGCGTTCCTGCGGCAGTGTCACTCCGCCAGGAAGCCCCGAGCGGGAGCGAGGGGATCAATCGTGGCGGCTGCGAACGACGCGTGCCGATCCGCGGAGCCGTTCCCGTCGCTTGCGCTCCGGGCTTTGAGGGTTCCGTGGAAACCGCGCGAGGATCAAGTGTGACGCGTAGAAGGCCGCGGGCGCCTGACGCTGGACACGGTATCTGGTGGCGGTTCGCCCCACGCCTCACGGCGTTGGGCTTGTACGGCAGGCGAATAAGCCGACCGGCCGTATGCCTCGTGTGGACCGTCACCCGAAGATGACCGTCCGCTTTCCGTGGAGAAACACCCGCTCCTCCAGCACGAGCCGCACGGCCCGCGCGAGCACGAGTTTCTCGACGTCGCTGCCGGCCTGGGCCATCCGCTCGGGCGTGAAGGTGTGATCCACGGGTGTGACGTCCTGGGCGATGATCGGGCCCGCGTCTAGTTCCTCGGTGACGAAGTGCGCCGTGGCACCGATCAGCTTCACGCCGCGGGTAAAGGCCTGGCGGTAGGGGCTCGCGCCGGCGAACGCCGGCAGGAACGAATGGTGGATGTTCACGATCCGGTCGGGATAGCGGGCG
>JAGWWA010000048.1 GCA_018970605.1 Planctomycetota bacterium
CGACCCCCTCGCCTACCCGCTCAGGATTTCCAACTCATCGCTACACCTAGAGGAGATGCGCTCTAGGGGTCAGAAACCCGTCCTTGTCGATGTCAAAGGCGTCGGCCAGAAGAGTGGCGTGCGAGCCTGTCGCGGTGATCGCCAGGGTGGCCGTGGCATCGTCGGGGATGCCCTCGCTCGCCAGCGAGGGAAGCCTCAGAGCGGTCCGCGTTGCCGCCCGTGGCCACACGACCACGCCGTTCACGACGCGGCCCACGGTCTCGGGCCGGTTGATCGTTTCGTGGTCCCACTCGATCCGCGGCCGTGGCGTGTTCATCGCCACGAGGCCACCGACCTCGGGTGGCGCATAGGCCACGACCGGCTCGACACCAGAGGCGTCGCGGAAGGCCTCGATGGCCGCGCGGGCCCGCGGCAGTTGGACCAGCGAGCCGATGGGCATCACCACGACGGCGAGATGCGATGCGAGGCTGGCCGTGGCATCAGGCTTGGCGGCAAGGGAGAGCACCTGCTCGATTCCCGCCAGCCAGATCGTGGCCTTCTCGCGGGCGAGGGCCGCGGCCACCGCGTCTGCCATCGAGTCGCCAGCGAGCACCGTGGCCCGGATGCCGAGCAATCGGCCACCGTGGAGGCCGAGTGAATCGTGCAACGGGTCACCCGGGGCGAGTGAGGCGACGAGACGGTCGTTTCGCCGCACCATGCAGCAGCCATCGAACGCCTCGGCCGTGGCAGCCAGAGGGGTGAGCCGCCGTGCCACGGCGGTCGCCGCCGTCTCCTGGAGGGCGAGACGGGCCACGTCCGTGTGCGTGCCCGCGGGAAGCGCCGGGCCGAAGGTGACCGTGACCGGCCTCCGCCAAAGCCGCGGCCATTTCGCGAAAAACCTCCCCTCGGAGAAGGAGAGGGCGCTGCCCCAGAGCCCGTCGATCGACACCGGCACGATCGGGGACTCGACCTTCTCGAGCAGCCACTCGAGCCCGCGCTTGAAGCCCAGCACCTGGCCCGTCCGCGAGATGCCCCCCTCGCAGAAGATGCCGACCACATCGCCGTCGGCGAGTCCCGACTGGATCGTCTTGAGCGCGGTGCCGATCGACTTGGGCCGCGGATCGAAGAGGATGAATCGCCACTGGTCGGACAGCATCCGCAGAAACCGCCCCTTGATGTTCGGTCCGTAGACCACCATCCGGACCGGCCGCGGGCTCGACAGCGGCAGCAGGAACCCGTCGAGCCAGGAGAGATGATTGCCGACGAGGACCACCGGCCCGGCGGGCGGAATATGCTCGATGCCGCGGACGCGGAATCGCCAGCCGGCGTGGACGATGGAGGCGACGAACAGCCGCAGCGTCGCTCGCGGTGCGCACCACACGGCGGCAGCGGCGGCCCCCAGCGAGAGGACGGCGAAGATCGCGAAGATCGACCGTGCGGAGAAGAGCGGCGTGCCTCCCGGGCCGAGCGGCGCCCGCAGGCCGCCGTAGCCCAGCGAGGCGAGGAACATGCCGCTGAAGAGGAGCAGGTTGGTCGCCGCGAGTGCGCCTCCCAGGCGGTCCGACGGGCTCCTGCACTGAAGGCTGGTCTCGAGGGGCACGTCGAACATCCCCGCGCCGAAGCCGAGCACCACGAGCCAGAGCAGCGGGCCCCACGCCGTCCCTCCGCCTTCGAGGAATCGGCCGGAAGTGAGGGCGAGCGCCACGAATGCGGCGGCCATGATGATGCCGCCGAGCGGCACGAAGCCGAGGTCGACCTGCGGGTCGGCCCCGGCTGGCCTGGTCGCCAGTTTGCCGGTCACCACGCTCCCGGCCCCGATTCCCGCGACGAGGGCCACGAGCAGCGGCACCACCTGAGCCTGCGAGGTGGCCCCCGCCTCCGTGGCGAACTGGTCAACGTTGGCCTGAGCCACGGCGCCGATCGCCCAGAAGAACACGATTCCAGCCGCCGCGGCGGCGAGTTCGGGCTGACGGACAAACAGCCCGAGGTCGGTCCAGGTGCGGGCCAGCGCGTTCCAGGCGGGCGGGGCATGCGGGGCTGCGGCGGCCAGCCGCGGCAGGCACGCCGCCGCGATCAGCCCCGCGATCGCCGTGCCGCCCAGCAGCAAGCCGGATGGGAGGCTGCGGGACCAGGCCGAGGCCCCGTGGACCAGTGGTGTGGCGTCGGCCACCCAGTTGCCGGCAGCAGTGCCAGCCAGCACGGCGACGAGCGACACGAGCGAAAACAGTCCATTGGCACCTGCCAGCCGCGCCGGCGGGACGAGTTCGGGAATGGCCCCGACGATCGACGGCGTCATCAAAGCCGCCTGCGTGCCGATCGCGATGACGGTGGCCAGCAGGAGCCACAGCCCCACCGGCAGCCCGAGCCATTCCCGGCTGTCTCCGACGCCAAAGGCGATCACGGCCGTGGCGGCCGCCGCGATCAGCACCTCCGCCGCCTTGCACCAGCGGATGACCGTGGGCTTCTGGTGTCGATCGGCCAGCGAGCCCGCGAGCCAGGAGAAGAGCACATAGGGCAGCGACAGCCCTACCAACCCGACCGTGAGCACGAGCGAGACTTCGCCCTGCTCAACGAGTCGCTTGCCCAGACCGATGGCCAGCCACTTGAGGGCATGGTCGTTGAGCAGCGTCAGCCCGCGGACGACGAGCAGCGAGGCGAAACCGCCGCGGCCGTGACCGATCGCGGCGGATGGAGCGGAGGTCGAGGCCGCAGTGTGCAAGGTGTCGCCTCCGAAGGCTCGCGAATCGCAGTCCGGCGGGAGGTGGCTTTTCGGCCCCCCAGAGGTCGCCGTTTCGCCACGTTCACGGCCAAAATGTCAGAGTTTGCGGGCAGTTTGCAAGGCCAACCGGATCGAACGTATCCTCGATCACTGGCGTATGAATCGAATGCGTGACGACGGAGCGGCCTTCGTCGCTGCCGGTTCACCGCCTCCGGAAAGGATCCGTGCTCCCATGATTTCCCTGCTGCGGCGTCTCGTCCCGTCTGTCGTCTGCTGCCTGGCCGTCCTCGCCTGTGGGGCAGCCCATGCCCAGGTCGTCTACTACGGCGCCTACCGGCCGGTCGTGGCCGCTCCGGTGGTTGCGGCGCCTGCCTACGTCGCCAACTACACGCCCGCCGGCAACTACGCCGCCGTGACCGCTTTTTCGCCGCCGGTCGTCGCCGCGCCTGCGGCGGTCGCGGTGACGTCTGCCTATGCTCCGGCCTACCCTGCCTACCCTCAGGCGTACACGGCTGGCTACGCGCCGACCTACACGGTTGGCTACGCGCCGGTCACCACCGCCGGCTATGCACCCGCGTATGCTCCAGCCGCCCCCGTCGCCGTCACCTCGTACTACGCGCCCACGACGGTCTATTCACCGGTGGTCAGCGAAGTCGTGGCACAGCCCGTGACCTCGTACTACGCCCCTGCGGCCGTGGCCGTGCCTCTCTACCGCCGGGGCATCTTCGGGGGCCTGCGGCCGGTGCGGTCCGCCTACTACATCCCGTACTGACGCGCACCCGCGTTTCTTGACCCTCCTCCCGCGACACCTATAGTACGGGCGTCGCCGACGCGGCAGGGACGTGCGTTCCGGCCCGGCATGGTGGAAGGGCCAGGATGTCGCCGACCGTCAACATCATCGGAGCTGGTCCCGGCGGTCTCGCCACGGCGATGCTCCTGGCGCAGTCGGGCGTCCGGGTTCGCGTGCTCGAGCGGCTGGCGGTGCCCGGCGGTCGAACCAGCACGATCGCGACGCCCGAGGGCTTCAGGTTCGACCTCGGGCCGACGTTCTTCCTCTATCCGCGAGTGCTCGAGGAGATCTTTGCGATCTGCGGCCGCGATCTGCGGCAGGAGGTCGAGATGGTCCGCCTCGACCCGCAATACCGTCTGGTCTTCGGCTCCGGTGGCGAGCTGTCCTGCACGCCCGACGTGGCCCGGATGGAGGCCGAGGTGTCGCGGTTCTCGCCCGCCGACCGCGGCGCCTTCACCCGGTTCATGGAGTCCAACCGGCACAAGTTCGAGCGATTTGCCCCGTTCCTCGAGCAGCCGTTCCAGAGCTGGCTCGACCTGGCGAGCCCCGAACTCATCAAGCTCGTGCCGATGCTCAAGCCGTGGCGGAGCCTCGACACCGAGCTCGGCACGTTCTTCAGCGACGAACGGATCCGGCTGGCCTTCACGTTCCAGTCGAAGTATCTCGGCATGTCGCCGTTCAAGTGCCCGAGCCTGTTCTCGATCCTGTCGTTCCTGGAGTACGAGCACGGCGTCTTCCACCCGATCGGCGGCTGCGGCGCGGTGTCGGAGGCGATGGCCCGGATCGCCACGGAGATGGGCGTCGAGATCCGCTACGACGAGCCGGTCGAGTCGCTCGCCTTCGCCGGCCGGCGGATCAAGGCCGTGAAGACGTCGCGCGGCGAGTATGCGGCCGATGCCACGGTGGTGAACGCCGACTTTGCCCGCACCATGACCCGCCTCGTTCCCGACGCGATCCGTCGCCGCTGGAACGATAAAAAGATCGCCTCGCGGCGGTTCTCCTGCTCGACGTTCATGCTCTACCTCGGCATCGAGGGCCGCTACGACGACGTGGCGCACCACACCATCTACCTCTCGGAAAACTACCGGGAGAATCTCGCCGACATCGAACACCGGCACGCGCTCTCCCGCGATCCGTCGATGTACGTGCAGAACGCGTGCGTGACCGATGCGACGCTCGCGCCCCGGGGCATGAGCACCCTCTACCTGCTGATCCCCACCACCCACCGGCATCCCAATGTCGACTGGCGACGGGAGGCGGCAGGCTACCGGGAGGTGGCCCTCGACCAACTCGAAAGGATCGGGATCAGCGGCGTCCGCGAGCGGATCCGCTACGAGAAGATGCTCACGCCCGACGACTGGCAGGATGACTACGAGATCTATCGCGGCGCGACGTTCAACCTGTCCCACGACCTCGGGCAGATGCTGCACATGCGGCCGCACAACAGGTTCGAAGACGTCGAGGGAATGTATCTCGTCGGCGGCGGCACGCATCCGGGGAGCGGTCTGCCGGTGATCTACTCGTCGGCGCGGATCACCTCCGACCTGCTCCTCGGCGATTTGGGGCTCGATGGCTCGGCCGTGCGGCCGCGCCGGGGCCGGAAGACGGCGCCTGCGGGGCGACAGGAACCAGCCGCGGTCTGACCGCGTCGCCGGGGCTCTTCCCGGACGCGGTCACCACGACCACCACGTTCACACGGAGCGAAAGGCATGATCAGGCAGACGCAGGGAGACGATCGGGTGGTGGTGGTGGGAGCCGGGCTCGGCGGTCTCGCCGCCGCCTGCACGCTCGCGGCCCGCGGCTACGCCGTCACGCTCTGCGACAAGAACCCGTGGGTCGGCGGCAAGGCGGCGGTGCTCTCCGAGGGGGGCTTTCGGTTCGACATGGGGCCGACGATCCTCACGATTCCGCGGGTGCTCAAGCGGATCTATGCCGAGGCGGGCCGCGACCTGGAGAAGTATCTCGACCTCGTGCCGCTCGATCCACAGTGGCGGAGTTTCTTTGACGACGGCACCACGCTCGACCTCGTCGCCGACGTGCCGGCGATGCGTGCCACGCTCGATGCATTCTCACCCGGGTCGGGGTCGGGCGACGGCTACGGCCGCTTCATGGCACTCTCGCAGCGGCTCCACCGTCTCTCCGACGAGTTCTTTTTCTGGCGGAGCGTCGGCGGCATGCGCGACATGGTGAACGTCCGCAAGAGCTTCTCCGTCGGCTTCCTCAAGGAACTGATGGGGATGCGGCCCGGCCACAGCGTGGCGGGCACGGTACGGTCCTACGTGCCCGACGCCCGCGCGGCCCAGATGCTCGACCACTACACGCAGTACGTGGGCAGCTGCCCCGAGCAGTCGCCGGCCGTGCTCTGCGGCATCGCCCACATGCAGTCGAACGACGGCGTCTGGTACCCGAGGGGCGGTACGGCCGCGGTCCCGCGGGCGCTCGCGAGCCTCGCGGTCGATCTCGGCGTCGAGATCCGCACCAACACCCCGATCCGCCGGGTCATCGTCGAGAACGGGAAGGTTCGCGGCGTGGAGACGGCTGCGGGCGAGACGATTCCCGCGGCGGTCGTGGTGAGCAACTCCGACAGCGTTCGCACTCACCGCGAACTCCTGAACGGCCAGCCGCAGCGGAAGTTCCTGGGCCGCCGGAAGTACGAGCCGGCCTGCTCCGGCGTGGTGCTCTACCTGGGCCTCGACAAGCGGTACGAGCAGCTGATCCATCACAACTTCGTCTTCTCACACGATCCCCACGAGGAGTTCGAGGCGATCTACCGCCGCGGCGAGCCGGCTCCCGATCCCACCTGCTACGTCTGCGCCCCGGCCGTGACCGAGCCGGAGGTGGCGATCCCCGGCGGCGAGTCGCTCTACGTCCTGGTGCACACGCCCTACCTGAGGCCGCACCACGACTGGAAGAAGATGCTGCCCGAGTATCGCAACACGATCATCCGCAAGCTCGAGCGGACCGCGGGCATGAAGGACCTCGAAAAGCACATCGTATTCGAGCGGGCCCTCACGCCACAGGACATCAACGACCGCTACCACGTGCTCGACGGCGCCATCTACGGCCTGGCGAGCCACGGCAAGTATCTCGGTGCGTTCAAGCCGGCCAACCGCTCGCCCGACGTTGAAGGGCTCTACCTCGCGGGCGGCTCCGCCCATCCGGGACCGGGCATGCCCATGGTGTTGATGTCGGGCTGGATCGCGGCCGACTGCGTCGATCAGGACAAGCTCGTCGGGCAGGCGGGCGTGTCCGCCCAGGCGGCGGTCGGGGTGTGAGGGCGGGTCGTTCTAGGACGCGCCAGCCGGCCGGAGATCCATGCTCGGAGCCGGCGGCATGTGCGAGTTCGGTGCCCCTCCGGAATACCCGAGCCCCGGCGTCCGCGCATGTCACCGACTCCTGCGCGTGGCCTCCGACCGGCTTCCGTCACCGTCTCGATGGCCCGAGCGCCGGTGTTCGGGGGATCGGACGTCGCGGCATTCTGCATGTCGACGTACATTGCTCGCCATGAATGACGTCGGCCGCGATCAGCGAGGAGGGAAGGGGGAGGACGTGCTGCCACCGTTCTCTCGCCGTCTCTTCGGCTGGTTCATGTGGCACGTGCGGAAGTATGTCGCGAGGAACTTTCACGCCGTTCGGCTGCTGAAGGAGCAGGCGGGAGGCGGGCCGATTCCCAGGATCGCGGGTGAGCCCGTCATCTTCTACTCGAACCATCCCGGCTGGTGGGATCCACTCACGTTCCTGCTCGTCGGGCAGACGCTGTTTCCCGACCGCATGGTCTACGGGCCGATCGACGCGGCCGCGCTCGGAAAATACAAGTTCATGGAGCGGATCGGGTTCATCGGCATCGATCCACAATCGCGGTCGGGGGCGTCGAGATTCCTGCGGACCGTCCGGGCTGCGGCGGAGCGGACCGACGTGATCTACTGGATCACGGCGCAGGGCGAGTTCACGGATCCCCGGCGCCGGCCCGCGGCGCTCAGGCCCGGCGTGGGGCATGCCGCGGCCGCCGCCGATCGCGGGCTGATCGTGCCCCTGGTCGTCGAGTACCCATTCTGGAACGAACGCTCCCCCGAGGCGCTTGTGGCCTTCGGGCAGCCGATCCGTCTCGGCGAGTCGACCGGCCGAACCCCTGACGAATGGACCGCGGTTTTGTCGAGCGGCCTCGAGGCGGCGCAGGACCGCCTTGCCGAGGCGGCGCTGGCCCGCGATCCGGCGCGGTTCGCGACGCTCCTCTCGGGCCACGTCGGAGTGGGAGGTGTCTACGACGCCGTGCGGCGGCTCAAGGCGTTCTTTCGAGGCGACCGGTTCGACGCCTCGCACGGCGGCGAGAGGGAGCCGCGATGAGCCCGGCCCTGCTCGAGGGACTCAGCGTCGGCGCACTTGCACTCGCGGCCCTGCCGGCAGCGCTCACGATCGCCAACCTCCGCGCCTTCGGGCGTGCTCCGCCGCCGCCGGCCGGGGGGGCCGTGCCGCGGGTGTCGGTGCTCGTACCGGCGCGAAACGAGGAGCGGTCCATCGGACGGCTCTGCCGCGACGTGCTTGCCAGCGAGGGCGTGGATCTCGAACTCGTGATCCTCGACGACGACAGCCACGATGCCACGGCGGAGATCGTGGCCGGGATCGCGGCGGGTGATCCACGAGTCCGGCTCGTGAAAGGAAAGCCCCTGCCGGCCGGCTGGTGCGGGAAGCAGCACGCCTGCTGGCAGCTTTCGACAGCGGCCAGCCACGACACGCTCCTGTTTCTCGACGTGGACGTCTCGCCCACGCCGGACGCCGTCGCCCGGTCGGTGGCCTTTCTCGACGCCTCGGGAGCGGCGCTCGTGAGCGGATTTCCGCGGCAGCTCACCACGAGTTTTCTCGACTGGCTCCTCCTGCCCCTGATCCACTTCATCCTCCTCGGCTTCCTACCCCTTGCCCGCAGCCGGCAGGACGGTTCGCCCGGCATGGCGGCCGGGTGCGGGCAGCTGTTCGTCACCAGGCGGGCCGACTACGAGCGGGCAGGGGGGCACGAGGCGATCCGCGCCTCGCTCCATGACGGCGTGAAACTGCCGCGTGCGTACCGCCGTGCCGGGCTCCGCACCGACCTCTTCGATGCCGGCGACATCGCGTCCTGCCGGATGTATGAACGAAGCGCCGACGTCTGGCGAGGGCTCTCCAAGAACGCCACCGAGGGGATCGGGGCGCCGGCCACGATCCTGCCCTTCACGCTGCTGCTGGCGGGCGGCCAGATCCTGCCGGCGGTGCTTCTCGGCATCGGCCTGGCGACCGGCTGGAACGGCTGGCCGACGTGGGCGATCCCCGTGGTGCTTGCCGCAGTGGCCCTCACCTGGTTGCCGCGACTGCTGGAGGCTGTCCGGTTTCGGCAGAGCCTTGGCAGCGCCATGGCCCAGCCGCTCGGCGTGGCCGTGTTCCTCGTGATCCAGTGGGTCGCGCTGCTTCGGAAGCTGCTCGGCCTCAAGACCGCCTGGCGCGGCCGGCCGCTTGTGCCGCAGTGAAGCGTCTCATGCGGCTCACACGTGATCCTCGCGATCGAGTGCATGGCAGGTGAAAGCCGACCGGCCGTGAGGCCGCGGGCGAATCACGCTGGACGCCGCGTCGTGTGGTGGGACGCCCCACGCCTCACGGCGTTTGGCTTCAACGGCGGCTGCGCGCGATGCAAGTGGGAGGCGTATCAGGCCCGGCGGCGGCGGACGAATTCGAAGAGGGCGGCGATGCCGAGGCCGGCGATCAGCGGAGCCGTGGGTTCGGGCACCATCACGGTGAGGATGCCCGTGGCTTGATCGAACCGCAGTGCCTGTCCACCCGACTCGGTGCTCGTCCAGACATCGCCGACGCGGGTGAACGTCAGGCCGTTGTAGGCGGCCCCGCTGCTGGTGATCGACGACAGGTTGCCCGCGAACGTGCTGAAGGTGCTGAAGAGGTTGAACGAGGTGTTGTCGGCGAACGTCTGGGCGAGATCGAGCGACAGGGTGCCGCCGTACGCGAGGCTGCCGGCGATCAGCACCTGGTCATACTGGCTCGCGGGAGCCGTGCCCGTGATCTGCATGAGCGTGGAGCTCGTCGCATCGAGGGAGAGCGCGCCGAGCGCGAGGGCGGCCACGCCTGGTCCCGGGGACAACGTCCCGTCGGCGACCGACACGGCTCCGAGGATCGAACCCGACCCGCCGAGCAGGCCGCCGGTGGCGACTGTCACGGCCGTGGTTCCCAGCGACCCGCTGACCAGCAACGAGCCGGCCGTGACGGTGGTCGGGCCCGTGTAACCGTGGGTTCCCAGCAGCAACAGTGTGCCCGCACCGGCCTTGACGAGCCCGCCGGCGCCCGACATCGGCGAGGCGGCGTTGAGCGTGATCGTGCGGCCGGCATCGGCCAGGAACGTGCCAGTGCCCGTCGACAGCGTCAGTGGCAGCGTGTCGATCGTCAGGTCGCCGCCCGGGAGGTTGCCGATCGTGCCGCCCGTCCAGAGGAAGGTCGTGTTCACGACGTTCGCCAGGCCGGTCTGCGCGCCGCGGGCCAGTGTCCCGGCCCGCAGCGTGCCGTTCGACAGGCTGATCGTGCCCGAGACGGTCTTCGTGGCGCTCCCGGTGCCCGAGAAGGTGTTCTCTGAGACGTAGATGCTCGTCGCCGTGACCAGGGCGGCGGGATCGGCGATCGACAGGAGACCGACGGCGGTGAACGCGCCCCCCACGCCGGCGGAAGCCCCGGAACTCGAGATCCGTCCCACGGTGATCGATCCAGTGGTGAGCGTGCCCGCCCCCATCGTGAAACTCGACCGCATGGTGCCGCCGCGGCCCGAGCTGGAAGCGAATGCCTGGCCGACGACCAGCCACGTCGCCGCGGCGTCGGTCGTGCCGGCGGAAAGATCAACCGTGGAGGTGAACGACGTCTTGGACGCCGTGGAAAACTGGCCCAACGAGCCGACGAGCCAGGTACCCGCGGGGCTGCTGCCGTCGGTGCCGCGAACCACGAGCGTCGGCGACGCGAGTCCGCCGGCAAACTGCATGAGCGAGTCGGCCCGGCTAGGGCTCATCGACACGTAGCCGGTCCGGATGGTGTTCACCTGGCCGAGGAAGAGTTGGGCGGTGCCGCCGTCGCTGCTGCCGCCAAGATCTCCGAGGCCCAGCGTGCCCGACACGATCGTGTTGGTCGCGGCAAGCGTGAGCGAGGAAACGCCCGGAGCTCCGCTCTGGCTGCTGCCCCCCTTGAGCCCCACCCGGAACATGCCGTCGGGGACCGTGTAGGAAAGACTCGCGATGCCCGCGAGCGAGACGACCGCCCGCTGGCCCGCCGTCACCGTGCCGCCCGGGCCGACCTCGAAGTTGCCGGGGCCGGCGAGCACCAGCGACCCGCCCGACCCGGTCACCGCCATGTTCGTGAAGGCGCCCCCATTGCCGGTGGTCAGCGTCGCGAGCGTCTGCGTCGTCGCCCCGATGTCGAAGACGGCGTCGCTGCCACCCAGCGAGAGCGTGCCCGTGGATGCCATCTGGTTGGGCTGGCTCACCCGCAGCGTGCCGCCGGTGACGCCGGTGGTGCCGAGATAGGCTTGCGTGGCGGAGAGCACCATGGTGCCAGTGCCCGTCTTGGTGAGCCCGCCCGCCCCGCTGATCACACCGCCGTACGTCGTGCTCTGACCGTTGCCGCCCACCGCGACCGTGTTGGTCGCCAGGTCGATGTTTCGGGAGCCCTGGAGACCGCCGACGGCGTACGTGCTGCCGGTGAGGGAGAGCAGGAGCGTGCCGGCGTCGGCGGCGTTCATGTCGAGCGTCGAGCCGGCGATCGCCCCGGTGCTTGCGAGGGCGAGCGTGCCGCCGACGATCCGCGTCGCACCGGTAAATGAGCCCGTGCCAGAGAGCGAAAGCGTGCCGTCGCCGAGCTTCGTGAGCGTGTTGCCCTCACCGGCGAGACCCGTAGCGTACGAGACGGTCTGGCCGTTGGTGTCGATCGCGAATGCCTGCCCGGTCCCGGAGGAGATCCGCGCCGAGTAGTCGGCGGTGTTGGCAGCCGAATACTGCAGACCGCCGCCAACGAAGGAAATGGTGCCAGATGACCCGAGGGCGTTGGCCGACCCCAGGGCGATGGTGCCAGCGGCGAGCACGGTGCCGCCGGTGTAGGAGCAGGATCCCGAGAGCGTGACGGCTCCCGCGCCGGCCTTGCGGATGCCGCCGGCTCCGGAGATCGCACCCGCGTACGTGGAGGCATTGGAGCGGTTGAAGACCAGCGTGGTGCCCGCCGCCGTCACAACGTCGCCCGCGAGCGTGCCCGCCGCGCCGCCGGCGCCGACGGCCAGTGTGCCCAGCTGCAGGCTCACTCCGCCGCCCGCGGCGGTGTCGCCGGCCAGCACCAGCGTGCCGACGCCACTCTTCACCATCCCGCCGGTCGCGGTGACCGTGGTCGCGATCGTCGCCGTGAGGCCGCCGTTCACCGTCACCGTGTTGGCCGTCTGGTTCCCGGTGAAGGTCAGGGCGTCACCCGCCAGCGTGTAGCCGTCGGCCGTGAAGCTCAGGCCATACCCCACGCTCTGCGGACCGTTCACCGTGACCGTGCCACCGACGGTGCCGAACAAGGCTCCCTTGACGGGATCCCATGCCACCATCGACGAGCCGTCGTTCCAGGTGACTCCGGCCGCCGACCACGTGCCGCTGCCACCCGCCGACGTGCCGTCGGCATACCAGGTGTAGGGCACGTAGGGCGTGAACTTCAGGTCGATGCCGAGCGAGTCGCCGGAGAGCGCCAGCGAGAAGGTGCCGCCGAGGAGCGGATTGGTGAAGCCGTTCGAAGCCCCTGTCGCCGCGGTCGCGAGGCTGAAGTTCGAGGCGCTGAAGCCGCTGATCGTCGAGGCCGATGTCAGGATTCGCCACGTCCCGGCCACCGACGGATCAAAGTTCGGGACGGCGCCGTTCGTGCCGACCGCCGACTGCGACCAGAGATTCACGCGGAACGGACTCGAGGGTGACAGCCCAGAGAAGGTCACCGTATCGGCCGAGAGCAAACCCCAACCCGTGCCGGCGGCCCCGGCCGCGTCGAGCATCTGCCAGTCGTAGCTGCCGTTGGCCGCGAGCGTGAGGCCGCCCGTCACGGAGAGCGGGCCCGTGCCGGCGGCGGGAATCACGGCCGAACTGCCGCCGATCGTCAGCCCCCCGGCGACCGAACCTGCGCCCACGAGCAACTGGGATCCGGGGATCGAGTACCCGCCGCTCACCGCGGACGCGTCGAAGACGGCCCCGGTGGACAGGCTGACCGTGCTCGACGAGGCGATCGCTCCGGAGGAACCGAGCGCCACGGTGCCGGCCGAAACGGTTGTGGGACCGGTGTAGGTGTTGGCCGCCTGCAGGATCAGCCTGCCGGGGCCGGTCTTCACGAGCGTTCCGGCCCCCGAGATCGGCGAGCCGGCGTTGACGGTGATCGTGCCGCCGTTCGAGGCGAGGAACGTGCCCGTGCCCGACGTGAGCGACAAGGGGAGCGTGTCAACCGTGAGGTTCGCCCCGTCGATGTTGCCGATCGTGCCGCCAGTCCAGTTGAATGCGGTCGATGCGGTCGCGATTCCGGTCTGCGACCCGCGGGCCAGGTTGGTCGACAGCAGGGTGCCGCCCGAGAGGTTCACCGTGCCCGTGACCGCGCTGGGAAAGCTCCCGGTCCCCGAAAACGTGTTTTCGGCGACGTAGAAGTTGGTTGCCGAGACCACCGACCCGGGCTTCGAGATCGTCATCACACCGGAGGCGGCGAACGTGCCGGAGATGCCGTTGGTGGCGGAGCCGCCGGAAATCTTGCCGACCGTGATCGTGCCGGCTGCGAGCGTGCCGGAGCCCATCGTGAACGACGATCGTTGCGTGCCGGCCCGAGCGAGACCGCTGCAGTTGGCCTGTCCGATGATCAGACTGTTGATCAGGGCGTCCACCGTGCCGGCCGAGAGATCGGTCGTGGACACGAAGTTGAGCTTGGACACCGACCCGGTCTGGCTGTTGTTGCCGACGAGCCACGTGCTCATCGGCCCGGTGCCGTTGGTGCCGCGGATCATGATCGAGGGATTCGTGAGGCCCGCCTGGAACTGGAGGTACGAGTCGCTGCGGCCGTTGGCTTGGGTGATGTTCGTGACGTTGAACGTGTTGGTCTGGCCCAGGAGCAGCTGCGCCTTGCCGCCGTCGTTGCTGGCGCTGATGTCGGCCACACCGATCACCGCCGCGGTGACCGCGGTGTTCTGGGCGAGCACGAGGCTCGACGTGCCGGCAGCGGCGGTATTGGTGGTTCCGGCCTTCAGGCCGACCCGGAACGTGCCGGTGGTGTTGGTGTAGGCGAACGACGAGAGGTTCACCATGGAGAGCGAGTCGGCGAGGCCTGAACTGGCGATGGCGCCGCCGGGGCCGACCTCGAAGTTCGCCGTGCCGCTCACCGTGACGGAGCCCCCCGCGCCGGAGACCGTCATGGCGGCGGTGCCGGTCGTCGGCTGGAGGAACGTCATCGCGGAAAACGCCTGGGACGACGTCGTGACGTCGAGTGTCGTGTTGCTGCCGGTGAAGGAGAGCGTCCCTCCCGCCGCGATCCGATTGGGGCCGCCGCTCAGTTGCAGCGTGCCGCTCGCCACCGCCGTCGTGCCGGTGTACGTGTTGCTGCCGGTGAGCACGAGCATGCCGCTGCCCGACTTGGTCAGACCGACGGAGCCGGCCAGCACCGAGCCGATCGTGCCGCTCACGCTGGTGGTCGCCGTGATCACGGGGGTCGTGCCGGCGTTGACGCCGAGCGACACCGTGCCGCCGCTCAGCGCGACGCCCCCCTGCAGGAAGGCGATGCCGTTGGCGGTGATCGGTTCGCCGACCGTCACGGCGAGCGACGCGGTGTTGAACGTGGCAAGATTGGCCGTGCCGCTGGACGAAGTCCACGGGGTTCCAGACGCGTTCGTCCAGTTGGTCGCCGCCGTGCTCCAGGTGCCGTTGCCGCCGTTCCAGGTGTAGGAGGCCGCCCGCGTCTCGACGGCACCGAGCGTCACGGCGGCGGTCGCGATCGCCAGAAGGACGTTGGGCAGCGTGATCGGGAACCGTCCCCCGCGCTTCTCGTCACCACGGAATGCGATCATGGCTTTCTTCCTCGACATGGCTTCATTCCTCGACATGGCTTCATTCCCTGGAGTTGGTCCCGCCCACCAGTGGCACCCGACAGCCACACCCCGACGCCCACGAGCGCGAGTCTAGGAATCGACGCCGGTTCCACAAGCCGCTCGATCGTGAAAAGTGACGAATCGGGCATGGCGCGGGACGAATCGGCCGCGCTGGGACGAAACGGGCACGGCGCGGGACGAATCAGCGGCGCTGGACGTCGGGATTCAGCCGCGGCAGGCGCGGCGGCGGGCGGTCGTCACCTTCTCCACGGCCTCCTCGACCGTCGTGGCAAGCGCGGTGAGGTGGCCCATCTTGCGGCCCGGTCGGGCCTCGCGCTTGCCGTAGAGGTGCAGCCACACGCCGGGCACCTCGAGTGCCGCGGCCCAATCGGGATCGCGGTGCGAGCCGTCGGCGGTCGGTGCCCAACAGTCGCCGAGCAGGTTTGCCATCGCGGCGGGCGATCGCAGTCGCGTGGAGCCGAGCGGCAGTCCGCACACCGCGCGGACTTGCTGTTCGAACTGCGAGGTCTCGCAGGCCTCGATCGTGAGGTGCCCCGAGTTGTGCGTCCGCGGGGCGATCTCGTTGACGAGCACGCGGCCGTCCTTGGTCACGAAGAACTCCACGCAGGCCACGCCGACCACGCCAAGCGCTTCCAGGATCCGCCCCGTGGTCGCCACCGCCTCGTCGATGATCGGATCAGCAAGCCCCGCCGGCACGCTCGACACGTCGAGGATGTGGTTCGCGTGGGCGTTTCGCGACGGCGGAAATACCGCCACCGAGCCGTCGGCGCCGCGGGCCGCCACCACCGAGATCTCGCAGTCGAAATCGATGAAGCCCTCGAGTACCAGCTGCCGGGGGCCTTCGGGGCCAGCGCCGAGTGTGGACCATGCCCGTTCGATATCCGGCGGCGCCACGAGCCTCATCTGCCCCTTGCCGTCGTAGCCGAAGGCGGCCGTCTTGAGCACGGCCGGGAGGCCGAGGTCGGCCGCCGCCCGCTGGAGCTCGTCGGGCGAGGTGACGATCCGGTATGGGGCGCAGGCGAAGCCATGCTGCGTGAGAAACGTCTTCTCGCGAGCCCGGTCCTGTGTGGTGAAGAGCACCTCGGGGCTCGGCCGCACCGGCACGGCCCCTGCGAGGGCCCGCCCCGCCTCGGCCGGGATGTTTTCGAACTCGAAGGTGACGACGTCGCAGCCCGCGGCCACGCGTGCGAGCAGGGCCGTGTCGGTGTACTCGCCCACGTGCAGACGATCGCAATGGATCGCCGCCGGGCAGTCGGCGACGTCGGAGATCGCCTCGACGCGGTAGCCCATCCGGCGGGCGGCCATGGCGAACATCGCACCGAGCTGGCCGCCGCCGAGGATGCCGAGCGTGCCGCCGGGAAGGATGGGTGTCACGGCGGGGGCAGCCACGGTCACCGCTCCGGGTGTGCCGCCGCGTCGCCGTCGAGTGACTCGCCGAGCACGCGGGCCGTCTGCGCCGCCCGCCAGGCGATGAGCCTGTCGCGGAGCGTGGCATCCTCGATCGCCAGGATCGCGATCGCGAGCAGGGCCGCGTTGGTCGCGCCGGCAGGCCCGATCGCGAGCGTGCCCACGGGCACGCCGACCGGCATCTGCACGATCGAGAGCAGCGAGTCGACCCCACGGAGCATCGACGACTCCACCGGCACGCCGAGGACGGGAAGGTGGGTTTGGGCGGCGAGCATGCCGGGCAGGTGGGCCGCCCCTCCGGCCCCGGCGATGATCACCTTGAGTCCGCGGTCGGCCGCCGATGCGGCGTAGGCGGCGAGCTTCGCGGGTGTGCGGTGGGCCGAAACGATCTCCGATTCGTGGGGCACTCCAAACTCGTCGAGCATCGCGGCGGCCCGCTGGAGCGTGGCCCAGTCCGAGCGGCTGCCCATCGCGATGCCGACGACGGGTTGTCCAAAGGTGGGCACGAAAGAGGCTCCTCACGGCGGTTGGGCGGCGCCATCTTGCTCGGGTCGTTCCGGCGTTGCAAGGTAGGCCCCATGGCCCGCCCGTTGCCTCCTATCCGTCGCGCCGTTTGGTCCGCCACTGCAGCAGAACCGCCTGCCGCCGTGGTCGATGCGATCGATACCGCGGTCGAGGTGCTGCGCCGCGGCGGCCTCGTGGCGATCCCGACGGAGACGGTCTACGGCCTGGCCGCAGACGCCCTCGACGACGAGGCCGTCGCGGGCATCTTCCGCGCCAAGGGGCGACCCTCCACGAACCCCGTCATCGTGCACGTGGCCGATGTCGCGATGGCGCGATCACTCGCCGCGGCCTGGCCCGCCGCCGCCGAGGCGATCGCAGCGCGGTTCTGGCCGGGGCCCGTCACCGTCGTCGTGCCCCGCGGTCCGCGGATTCCCGACATCGTCACCGCCGGTGGTCCGACGGTGGCCCTGCGCTGCCCCGACCACCCGCTCGCGCGGCGATTGATCGCTGCGGCCGGCACGCCGCTGGCGGCCCCGAGCGCCAACCGTTCCGAGGCGGTGTCGCCGACGACTGCCCATCACGTGCTGGAGAGCCTCGGCAATCGGATCGATTTGATTCTCGACGGCGGACCGTGCGCCACGGGGATCGAATCGACGGTCATCGACTGCACCTCGTCGCCCCCGCGGATCCTGCGGCCCGGTCCGCTCACGCGGGAATCGCTGGAGACCGCGGTGGGCGGGCCCGTCGAGTGGCCTGCTGCCGCGCCTGTCGCGGAGACCGCCCGCTCGCCGGGGCAACGAGCCCGGCACTACGCGCCCACGACATCGCTCGAGATCACGAGCGACGCCGGTGGCCGGATCGCCACGCTCGTGGAGGCGGGAAACCGGATCGGCTGGCTGACGTCGCGGACCGACGATCCGGAGGTTCGCCGCCTCGCCGCCTCGCGTGACCTGTTGATCGTGCCGATGCCGGCCGACGCCGCAGGGTTTGCGGCCCGACTCTACGCCACGCTCCACGCCCTCGACCAGCGGCAACTCGACCGCATCGTGGTGGACGAACCTCCCGACACCGAGGAGTGGCGTGCCGTCCGCGACCGCCTGACGCGAGCCGCCGTCACACCGTAGCGCAGGTTTTCAACCTGCGCTGTGCAAGGGGCACAGGTTGAAACCCGGAGTCACGAATACGTCCGCCACATGGTCATCGCGAGGTGTCGCGTCACCGCAGCCGGCCGGAGACATGCTCGGCGCCGGTGGGACGTGTGAGTTCTCTTCTCAAACGCTTCGGAGCGACCGCCGCGGGGCACACGTCTCACCGGCTTCTGCGCGTGCCTCCGATCCGGCTGCTCCCCCTTCCGGAATCATCGGTGAGGGATGATGGTGCATCCGCCATGCGAGACGGGAAGACCCACAGGTTGAAAACCTGTGCCTCGAGAGTCAGCGAGGGACTGCCCGTGCCCAGGAGCCGGGCTCGGCGGCAAGCGAAGCCAGGATGGCGAAGCGTAGCCGGCGTGCAGCGGGCGGAGGGCCGGAGCCCGCAGCGAGGGTCCGGCGACGGGCATGGGCAGCCCCGAGCGGTGCAGCGGCAGCCAGCATGCCCCCATCGCTTACGCGATTGGGCTTCCTGAGTTTGCAGCGAGTGTCCGGCGACGGGCATGGGTCCGTCTCCAGGTGTGCTACGCAGCGGGGGCGAGGATCTCCTTGAGCGCGGCGGCGATGTCGGGGTATTGGAACGTGAAGCCCGTGTCGAGCGCCACCTTGGGAATCACCCGCTGCGAGGCGAACAACACCTGCGCGAACTCGCCGAACAGGAGCCGCAGGCCGATGTACGGGGCCGGCATGAAGGCGGGCCGCCGCAGTTGCCGACCGAGAGCCTTGGTGAACTCACTGTTGCGGACGGGGCTCGGCGCCACCGCGTTCAGCGGGCCGCGGATCGACGCGTGTTCTGCGGCGTGAAGGTAGAGCCTGGCGAGATCGGTCACGTGCACCCACGGCATCCACTGCCGACCGTTGCCCAGCGGTCCGCCGGCGCCGAGTTTGAAGGGGGTGAGCATCTTGGCGAGCGCTCCGCCTCCGGCGCCGAGCACGATGCCAGTCCGTTCGGTCACGACCCGCACACCGAGTTCCTCGGCGGCATACGCTTCCTTCTCCCAGGCCACGCAGACGTCGGCGAGGAAGTCGCGTCCCGGCGACGCCGACTCCGTGAGTTCCTCCTCGCCCCGATCGCCGTAGTAGCCCACGGCCGATGCGGAAACCAGCACGGCCGGCTTGGTGGCCGCCTGACGCATGCCCTGCACCAGATTCCGAGTGCCGATCACGCGGCTGTCGCGAATCCGCGCCTTCTGCGCCGCCGTCCAGCGGCCCTCGGCAACCGATTCGCCGGCGAGGTGGAACACCGCCTCGACTCCCTCGAATGCCTCCGCGGGCGGCGGGCCGCCGAGCGGATCCCAGCCGACGATGCGTCCGGCCAGGTGGCCGATCGACTGCCGGGCCCGGTCGGGATTCCGAGACACGACGGTCGGTTTGTCGAGCATGCGGAGCACCCGTGGCCCCACCATTCCAGTACCGCCCGTGACCAGTGTCTTCATCGGAATCCTCGCACGTGTCCGCCGTTTTCCGCCGCGTCGCGCAAGCCCCACCGGCCCGCCTGTACCAAACGGCGGCAGAAGTATAGACAGGTGAGTCCCGCCCGGCGCCCTCCGCGTGCCCTTCCTTGATCCCCCTCCCGTTCCCGCCGCGCAGTAGCCTCCGTCGCGACCTGCTCGTGTCGACGATCGACGCGATGGCGTTCAGCGTGATGGTCGGCTGCGGGGAAACCTACTTCTCCGCCTTCGCCCTGGCCCTCGGCCTGGGACCGGTCGCTGCGGGCATGGTCGCGAGCATGCCGATCCTCGTCGGCGCCCTGCTCCAGCTCGCCGCACCGCTGGCGGTCGCGAGGATCGGCAGCAACCGCCGTTGGGTGATCGCCTGCACGGTGGTGCAGGCCTTGTGCTTCGTCCCGATGGTCTGGTGGGCCTTCCGCGGCCATGCGCGGCTCTGGGAACTGCTGGTGGCCGCGTCGCTCTACTGGTCGGCAGGGATGGCCGGCGTTCCCGCCTGGACGGCGTGGATGGCGACGCTCGTGCCCGATCAACTCCGCACGCCGTACTTCGCCAACCGGAATCGGCTCGGCCAGTTCGCCGTCTTTCTCGGCTTCGTGGTCAGCGGTCTCGTGCTTCAGTGGGGCGAGGCACGGGAGGCGCTGCTCGCCGCCTTTGCCGCGATGTTCATCGTGGCCGGCGTGGCCAGGCTCGTGTCGACGGCGTGCCTCTGCGCCTGTCGGGAGCCGGTTCCTCCCGCGCCCGACGCGACGGCGGCGCCGGCCGCCGTGCCGTTGGCCCAGCGGGTCGCGGGGGCCCTGCGCGGAATGGCGGGCCGTCGGTCGGGCCCGATCGTCGCCTATCTCTGCTGCTTCGTGTTCGGGACGCAGATGGCGGCGCCCTACTTCACACCCTACATGCTGCGCGAACTCGGCTTCTCGTACCACGCCTTCATGCTCGTGTTCGGGACGAGCTTCCTCGCGAAGGCGCTGCTGCTGCCCGCGATCGGCCGCCTCGCCTCGAGGGTGGGGCCGCTTCGTCTGATCTGGCTGGCGAGCCTGGCGATCGTGCCCCTGGCGCTGCTCTGGCTGCCCTCGAGGAACGTCGCCTACCTCTGCGGCGTGCAGGTGGTGGCGGGGGCGTGCTGGGCTGCTTACGAGTTGGCCGTGATGCTGATCTTCTTCCAGGAGGTCGATGCGGATGAGCGGACCGGCGTGGTCACGGTCTACAACCTGGGAGTCGCCGTGGCCACCGTCGCCGGTGCTGCGACCGGCGGGTTGATCCTCCGCTCGCTTGGCGAAACGTGGCAGGCCTACGCGACGGTGTTCGCTGTGTCCTGCGTCGCCCGGCTGGCGGTCACCCCGATTCTCCGCCGCGTGCCCGGCACGTGATGCCCGACAGGCCGTACGGCAGCGGACGGCGAGGAGCGACGACCCGCGAACGTCGTACGGGGCCGGCATCAGCCGGCTGGCATCGATGCCTCGCGGGAGAGGCTGTCGAGGAACGTGCGGGCCTTGCCGTACTCGCCGGCCGGATACTCCGTGACCCGCGTCTTGAGGGCGTCGATGAACTTGGTGATCGTGTTCTGGATCGTCTGGTAATCCGCATACTGGAGGCTGCCGCCCGTCTGCGCGCGATGCGCAAACAGCGGATCGAGCTCATCCCGGTAGGGCTTGAAGACCGTGTCGGTGAGGACCAGCGGATACTGGATGTGGCCGGTCACGGGATCGAGCTCGGTGGAACGGAGCCGCCTCGGCGCCGCCATCTTCGCCATCCGAATCGCCTGCTCCGGTGTCACCGGCGGACCGTTCTCCTCGGCCCGCTTCTCGCGGTTTTCCTTCCGCATGTCGAAGTAGGTTTCCGTCCAGCGGAGCCGGTTCTGCATTTCGAGGGTCTTGGCGTCTTCCCAGTTCTTGGCCGCCTCCGAGTTCTGAAGGTTCTGGTAGCCCTGAGCCCGCATCATCTCCGACATGCCGTAGTCGGCCGCCTGGGCCGCGGTCGAGGCGTAGCCGCCGCGGTTGAAGCCGAAGCCGCCAAACTGGGCGGCAGCCACTCCCGAGACCAGGCCGCAGCATGCGGCGAGGAACAGGCGAACGGAAGGCGACGATGCGGCAGTCATGGCAGGGGCCTCGGGGAACGCGGGCAGGTCGAGTGGACCGTGGGTCGGAAAACTCACGATGCTGAAAAACCGGCCGCAAGTATACTCAGACCCCGTCGAGTGAGCGATGGAGATTTGGTCGGGCGCGACGGCACGGGGCCGTGCGTCAGCCGGCCCCACGGGACTCGTTTTTCGGGAGCATCAGCCAGCATGATCCGCCAGTCGCAGCAGTTTCCGGCCGCCGCGTTCACGGTCGCGACCACAGTCCTCCTCGCGGTGGGATGCGCGGAGACGAAGGAGCGCCCGCGTCCGGCTCCGCAGGCCACGGCGGCGAAGAAAACGTCCGACGCCGTCGCGCCGGCGAGCGCTCCCCCCGCCGTACAGCCCGCAGCAGCAACTCCGGCCGGCGCGGCAGCCTCGCAGGCGGCCGGTGAGATGAGCGCCGTGGCAGCCATCGGTGACCTCATCACGAAACTTGGCGCCGTGGCCGACAGCGACGAGCGGGTCGTCGTCATCGATGAGATTGGTGCGATCGGGCAGAACGCCCGCCCCGCGCTCGACGTTCTCGTCGCGGCGCTTGCCGACGCAGACCCACGCGTCCGCTGGCATGCCGCCCGTGCCGTCGGCTTGATCGGCGAGGATGCCAGGTCGGCGATTCCCGACCTCCTGAAACTGCTGGCCGACGCCGACCCGATCGTGGTCACGCAGGCCGCCGCGGCACTGGGTTCGATTCGTGAGGACGACGGCCGCGAGCAGATCCCCGATGCCGACGCCGCCACGTACGCCACCGTGATCGACCCGCTCGCCAGGACGGCCGTGCACCCCGACGGCCGCGCTCGTCGGGCCTCGGTTCGGGCGCTCAGGCGATACAAGACGCTCGCCGATATGGGGCCGATCGTGGCGAAGCAGCTGGCCGACGCCGATCCGGGTGTCCTCATGTCCGCACTGCACACCCTGGCGGATATGGGCGACGACGCCGTGCCCTTCCTCATGGAGGCTATCAAGGATCCGAAGTCGAAGTACTGGGCGGAGGTCGCGCTTGCGCAACTCGGCCCGGATGCCGCCCCCGCGACGGAGATCCTTGCTCAGGCGGCCGCGGAAGGGGCGACGGAAGAGCGGTTGCAGGCGATCCTGTCACTGGCCGCCATCGGCGAGCCCGCTGCCGCGGCGGCACC
>JAGWWA010000149.1 GCA_018970605.1 Planctomycetota bacterium
GTAGCGATGAGTTGGAAATCCTGAGCGGGTAGGCGAGGGGGTCGGCGAACGCTCGAGGAGCCTTGGGCGTATCCTCGCCCAGGCGACGAGACTTTTGCCGCCCCCGAGCCGTTGATACACGTATCTCAGACGCGATCTAGGCTCGATGGCCAAGGGCATGCACAGGTTGGAAACCTGTGCGCCGTGGATGCCGACGCTGGTTCGCTTGTCAAAACGCCGCGAACGAGTGATCGATGAAACTCGTCCACGGTCCCACGCCGACCACCGTCGGGGTGTCGAAGGAGTCGGGAAACGGCGGATCGTCGACCGGCGGGCCACGATACGGTGAGAACGCGGCGTCGCCACGACGGATGCGTCCGAGCCTCGCTCGATCAGCGGCCTCCGCGCGATGCGCGTCGCCGATGAACGCGCTGAAGCCCCGACGGGAGCGACGCGACTCTCGGGCCGAACGCTCCACCTGCGCCCGCTTCGCCTCGATCTCGGCGAGCTTCGCCGTGAGTTCGGCGGCCGACATTTCCAGCACATCCGGCACCTCGGCGAGGATCGCCGCCCGCCGATCGTCGGACATCACGGCCAGATACCGGCCGAGCCACTCCCGCGCGTCCGTCGCCTCGGGGCTCTCGAGGATGTGGATCTTGTCGTCGAGTCCCTCGAGCATGTACTCCAGTTCATACGACGTCATGCCGGCGACGCGGTCGGCGAGGTCGGACTTGATGCGCTGCACGCGGTCGGGCGAGTAGACCGGCTGGGTGGCGAGCCATGCGTCGAGTTCGTGCATCGCCCTCCGCCAGCGGCTGCCCGCGAGCACCTCGGCCTTGCGGCGGGCCTCGTCGGCCTCGTCTTCGGCTTCGGACTCAGCCGCGGCGGCGGTGGGAGTGGTGATTTCCGTGGCGGGTCCTGCCCCCGCGACGAGCGCGAGAAGCGAGAGAAGCGCGCCCAGAACGGGGACGCTGACGAATGATGAGCAGGGTCGGGCCATCGAGCACCTCCGCGTCGGCAGCCGCCTGACGGGTGAAGGATATTCAACGCGGGACGCGGCGGGCCACCCGATTCCCGCCAGGAGGCATCGGGGCTTCCGCCACACGCCTCATGCGTCGATCATGGGGCGAGGAGTGACCAACGGCATGGAATCCACACGGATCGACGAGCACCGCGACGCAGGGAGCGACACATGGGTGCTCGACCTCGCCGTCGCCGCGGATGTGGTCGTGCCGGGCGGCTGCGGCATCGGCCGCGATGCCTTCGTGGAGTGGCTCTGGGGGACACTTGGGGAATGTGGACTCGCCGGGATCTTCGAGGGGGCCGTGGACGTCGAAGCCGCCGCGGCGACCGGGCTGATCGATTCGCCGCGGGTGCTCGACGCGGCGGAGTCGCCGTCCGATCGCGACTGGGTGGCCGCCATGGCGGCCGCGACGATGTCGTGCTGGTTCGCCGACGAGCCGTCGGCCCGAGGGGCTGCCGCGAGGCTTGTCGACGTGACGGGCTGTGATGTGCTCGGCCTCCGACGGGAATGCGGTGCATCGGACGACGCGGCGTGGAAGGGGTCGTTCGCGGCGATCGCCGTGCCGGGATTCGGCACGGTTCATCCCGCCTGGGAGGACGGCGAGCCACGCACGTCGGCCCGCGACGCGGCGATCTTCATCGAACCCGGCGCCGGGTTCGGCACCGGCCTCCACGAGACCACGCAACTCTGCCTGGCCGCGATCGCCGCGTGGGCCGGGCAGGGAGGCCGCCTCGATCGCGCGGTCGACTTCGGCAGCGGCTCCGGCATTCTCGGCATCGCCGCCGCCGTCCTCGGTGCCGCCCGCGTGGACTCCATCGAGATCGACCCCCGCGTGCACGATGCCATCCGCGCCAACGCCGCCCGCAACGGCGTCGCCGACCGGCTCGTGGTGACGGGCGGGTGGCCCCTCCATGTTCAGCCGTACGATCTCGTCGTGGCCAACATCGTGTCCGACGTGCTGCTGCGTCATGCGGAGCGTCTTGCCGCGGCCGTGCGGCGCGATCCGGCTGGCGAACTCGCCGGCGTCGTCGTGCTCTCAGGGCTGCTCGATGACGATGTGAGTCGCGTCGCCCGCGTCTTTACCGGATTGCTGGGCGGCGCGGCCGCGGTGACGCAGCGCGGCGACTGGCGATGCCTGACGTTCGCGGCGTCAAGCGGGGCGAACCACGGAGAGACGCCATGCCGCTGATCACGCTTCGCGATGTCCGCGTGCGGTTTCGCGGGCCGCCGCTGCTCGATGGTGTGTCGTGCCACGTCGAGGCGGGGCAGCGGATCGGCCTCCTGGGCCGCAACGGCGCCGGCAAGACCACGCTCATGCGGCTCGTTGCCGGCGATCTCAAGCCTGATGGCGGCGAGGTGCTGCTCGCTCCCGGCACGCGGGTGGCGATGCTGCGGCAGGATGTGCCGCAGGACGTGGGCGGCACGATCGCCGAGGTGGTGGCCGCGGGGCTCGACGCGGAGGCGCTCGCGGCCGCCGTGGACGACGAGCATGACGCCGCCTGGCGACGGGAGCACGCCGTCGCCAGGATCCTCTCGCGGATGGACCTCGCGGCCGACGCGGCCTTCGCGCCGCTCTCGTCGGGCATGAAGCGGCGGGTCCTTCTGGCGCGGGCCCTCGTCGCGGAGCCCGACGTCCTCCTTCTCGACGAGCCCACGAACCATCTCGACCTCGATGCGATCGAATGGCTGGAGACGTTCCTTCGCCGCTGGGGCGGCACGCTCCTGTTCGTGACGCACGATCGCGCCTTCCTGAGACGGATGGCGACCCGGATCCTGGAGATCGACCGCGGCCGGCTGTTCGACTGGTCGTGCGATTACGACACCTTCCTGGCCCGCAAGGAAGACGCGCTGGCGGCGGAGGAGAAGCAGGCCGCGCTCTTCGACAAGAGGCTCGCCGAGGAGGAGGTGTGGATCCGCACGGGCATCAAGGCCCGTCGCACCCGCAACGAGGGCCGCGTGCGGCGGCTCGAATCGATGCGGCGGGAACGGGCCGATCGCCGCGATCGCCAGGGCAGGGCGGCCGTCCGCATCCAGGAGGCTGAGCGGAGCGGGGCGCTCGTGGCCGAACTCGACGGCGTGTCGTTCGACCGCGATGCGCGGCCGATCATCGCCGACCTCTCGGTGACCGTGATGCGGGGCGACCGGATCGGGATCGTGGGCGCCAACGGCGCCGGCAAGACGACGCTCCTGCGGCTCCTGCTCGGCACGCTCGAGCCGACCTCTGGCTCGGTGAGGCGCGGCACCAACCTGCAGGTGGCGTTTTTCGACCAGTTGCGCGAGCAGCTCGACGACGAGAAGAGCGTGGCGGACAACGTCAGCGACGGGTCGGAGACGGTGCGGATCGACGGTGCCCCACGGCACGTGCTCGGATATCTGAAGGATTTTCTGTTCGACGCCGAGCGGGCCCGTCTGCCGGTGAAGTTCCTATCGGGAGGCGAGCGAAACCGCGTGCTGCTGGCCCGCCACTTCGCCAAGCCCGCCAACCTGATCGTGCTCGATGAGCCGACGAACGACCTCGACGCCGAGACGCTCGAACTGCTCGAGGAGCGGCTGATGGAGTACACGGGGACCGTGATCGTGGTCAGCCACGACCGTGCCTTTCTCGACAATGTCGCCACGAGCCTGCTCGCCTTCGAGCCTCAGGAGGCGCGGCCAGGGCGGCCGACGCACGTCGTCCGCGAGTATGTGGGCGG
>JAGWWA010000150.1 GCA_018970605.1 Planctomycetota bacterium
CGCCGTAACACGAGCCGGCTGCTCCGGATGGCCGTCTCCGGTGAGGTGTTCCGGATACGCATCCGACATCACGATCCCCGTCGGCCGCGCGATCATCGTCGTCCCTTCTGCAGTATCTCGCCTCGAGCCCTCATCACCCGCTCCGCCACGACTTCAGGCCCCGAGGCCGTGTCGGCGGCAGTCACGCGGACGATCGCCTCGTCGCTCCGCACTTCATCGACCGCCAGCGGCTCGAAGTCGGCCACCTGTCGCATCACGACTTCGGCAGACGCGTCGGATGGGTCGTCGCCCCGCGACCCCCGCCGGGTCACACGGGCCACAAGCTCCTCCGGCGGAAGGTCGAAGGCCACCCAGATGATCGGTATCCCGCGATCACCGCCAGCCCTCGCGAGCAGATCCCGCTGCCATCGCTTCGTGCAGGCCGCATCGACCACCACGCTGCATCCGGCATCGAGGATGGTTCCAGCCAGCTCCGCGAGTCGCTCGTAGACCCGCCGTGTGAACGACTCCGAATAGACCCGAGCCGTCGCCGCCTCGGTTGCCGGCCGCTCGGCAGGCCGCATGCCGGCGAGCCGCTTTCGCTCGACATCGCTGCGCACCCGCACGGCCGGCAAGGCGCTCACGAGTGCGGCCGCGACGGTCGATTTGCCACTGCCGGAGAGGCCGCAGGTGATCACCATCACGGCCGCGGGCCGCACCGCAAGCCGCTCGGCGAGGTCGAGGTAGCGCAGGGCCTCGACCCGCGAGGCCTCGTCGCCCTGCCCCGCCCGGATCGCGGCGATCGACGCCCTCACGATCGCCCGGTAGGCCTCGTAGGCGGGCATCAGCGCGATCGCCGCGTGGTCGTCGGCCGCCTCGAGCCAGCTGTTCAGCGCCTCCGCGGCCAGGTCGGATCGGCCCCGGGCCTCGAGGTCCATCGTCAGAAACGCCACGTCGTTGGCCACGTCGATCCACCGCAGGTTGTCGCTGAACTCGATCGCGTCGAACGGCGTCATCCGGCCGTCGTGAAGCACGATGTTGGCGAGGTGCAGGTCGCCATGGCACTCGCGGATGCGACCCGCAGCCTGCCGCGAAACGAGCAGCGACGCCGTGTCTCGGAGCCGGCGCCGCAGCCAGTCGTCGAGGCGATCAGCACGGCCGGTGGCCTCAGGCAAATGCATGCGGATCGCAGCGAGGTTGACCGCCGCCGCTGCGAGCACCGAATCGGCGGTGCCCCACGGGTCGCCGAGCCGGGCGACCGGCAGCCGGTCCTCCACCGCCGCAATCGCCTCGCCGAGCGTTCGGCAGTCGGCCGCAGTCAGTCGCCCCTGCTGGAACCGGGCGTCGAGGCGGTCGCCTTCCTGGAACTGCACGAGCTTCACCGCCCACTCGATCGGCTCGCCGTCGCCCCCCATGCGCGGCGCCTCCGCGCTGCCGGTGATCGGCACGGCCGCCACGTAGATGTCCGGCGCAAAGCGGCCGCTCACGCGGACCTCGCCCTCGCACGACCGCCGCCGCAGTTCGAGCGAGGAGTAATCGACGAATCCGAGCGACACCGGCTTTTTGATCTTGTAGGCAAAAGACCCGGTGAGGATCACCCACGAGATGTGCGTCTCGACCAACCGGATGCCGGATGTCGGATGGGAATACGCCGCCGGGTCGAGCAACCGCTCGATCAGCACGGGCCTCGGCAACGGGGGCGTCGTCATGGCGGAAGTCTACGCCGCCGGCCCCGGCCCCTCCGGCTCCAGCGCATCGACCACCTCGATCATCGACGCCACCTCGGCGGCCGACACCCTGGCCGTCCGCCGGGTGGCGGTTGCCACGCACGTCTCGTGGAGCATGGCGGGGTCCACCGCCGCCAGGCCGCGGTAGCGGCGGACCGTCATCTCCCCCACCCCGCGACCGCGGTCGGCCAGAGCGGCGAGCTCCGGCTCCGAGAATGCGAGTTCGATCTCGCCCGCCACCACCACCTCGCCCCAGGGTGGCCGCACCACCTCGACCCGTCCCGCGTCGAGGAGCGGCCGCATCCAGCGATGGAAATAGAGCAGCACGAGGAAGCCGCAGTGGATGCCGTCGGCGTCGGGATCGGTGAGCACGAGCACGCGGTCGTACCGCATCCGCCGCGGGTCGCACGCCGCCTCGACGCCGGTGCCGAGCGCCGCCGCCAGCGGGCCGAAGAAGGGATGGCTTTCGACCTTGGCCCGCGGCGCCCGGGCGGCATTGAGCGGCTTCCCCTGCATGGGCAGCACCGCCTGGTGGCGGGGGTCGCGAACACGGGCTACGGCCGCCGCGGCGGAATCCCCTTCGACGACGAAGAGTTCCGCACCCGAACCGGGGCCGGTCCCGGTGCAGTCGTCGAGTTTCGACGTGGCGCCGTAGCGGTCGCGGAAAACCCTGGTCATCGCCTCTCCACCAGATCGTTGCAGGCCGGGCTTGATTGCGGCATACTGAAGGAGATCACGGTGATCGACAACCGATCGCCCGCTTTTTCTGGAACCGCTCCTGACCGCGTGAACCTCCCGTTGAACGCCTCCGTCCGGCTCCCCGGACGACGCGATGGGATGTGGTCATAGTTTCTCGGTTCCGCGGCGTCCATGACGCCCGCTCCTCGCTGACCCCATCCCGCGTTCGTCCCTGCCGGCCCCGAAGGCATCGCGGTTCCCGCGGTCACTTCCTGAGGTCGTGCCATGTTCATCTCGCGCCGCCGAGTCAGTCTGTTCCTTCCGCTCGTCGCTGCCGTGCTGTGTGCCGGCAGTGCCCCGGCGGGCACCCTCGTCCACTTCGACACGAACGTGGCCTCATTCGACGTCGAACTCTACGACACCGCGATGCCGATCACGGTCGCGAACTTCCTCACCTACGTCAACGCGGGCAGTTACACCTCGTCGATCATCCACCGGAGCACCACCTACAACGCCGCCGACATCCAGATCGTGCAGGGTGGCGGTTACTACCTTTCCGGCAACCAACTCCTCTCCATCCCCACCAACGCACCGATCGTCTTGGAGTCAGGCAGCGTGGGCAACGTCCGCGGCACGATCGCGATGGCCCGCGGGGCGGCGACCGACAGCGCCACGAGCCAGTTCTATTTCAACGTCCAGAGCAACCCCGCCCTCGACGGCAACTACGCCGTGTTTGGCAACGTGGTCGGTGCGGCGGGCCTGGCCGCGCTCGACGCGATCGGGGCGGTGCCGGTGTACGACTGCACGGTGCAACTCGGCGCCGGGTTCGGCGAACTGCCACTGCTCGCGCCGTCACTAACGCCGAGCAGCCTCGTGATGGTGAACAGCGCTGCGGTCGTACCGGAGCCGTCAACGGCGATTCTCGCCGCTGCGGGCCTCGCGGCATTGGCAATCGCCCGCCGCCGCACAACGCACCCAGGAAGCCCAATCGCGTAAGCGATGGGGGCACGCCGCAAGCCGGCCGTACCGCTCACGCGGTTACGCTTCCTGATGCACACAGCCGTACCGCTTACGCGGTTACGCTTCCTGATGCCGGGCTCTCGTCCAGAAAGCCCAATCGCGTAAGCGATGGGGGCATGCCGCAAGCCGGCCGTACCGCTTACGCGGTTACG
>JAGWWA010000049.1 GCA_018970605.1 Planctomycetota bacterium
TCCGCGGATCGGCACGCGTCGTTCGCAGCCGCCACGCTTGATCCCCTCGCTCCCGCTCGGGGCTTCCTGGCGGAGTGACGCCGCCGCAGGAACGCCTCAGGATCACGTGTGACGCGTAGTACGGCCGGTCGGCTGCGGAATTGCAACCATGCGCGAGGTTCACGACTGGGTCGTACGAGCCGGGATCAACCAGCATCAGCCCGCCGTGATCAGCCGCACGAGCGGGTTCTTCGGGAGGTCGGGCACCACGGTCGGCACGTCGGTTCCGACGGAACGACCCGCCGCCGCCGCGGCGATGCGACCGCTGCGGATCGCCCCCTCCATCGTCGATGGCCATCCGGTGGCCGTCCAGTCGCCCGCCAGGAAGAGATTGGGCACGCCGGTCGTGGCGGCAGGCCGCTGGGCATCGACGCCGGGCCGCACCGAGAGCACGGCCGTAGGATCGGTCACGACCTTCGCGTCGCGGAGTTCCGCACCGAGGGCGGCCGGAAACACCTCCCGCAGCTCCGCGACAACCTGATCCACGAGCTTCTGTCGGTCGCCCTGCATCAGCCCGCGGGACGCGCTGATCACCACCTGGCAATGGCCTCGGCTGCCGGCTTCGGCCTCGCCGCGAAACACCCACTGCGACACGCGGCCCACCAGCACTGCGTGGGGAACGTCGATCACGTCGCGGTCGAACCAGAGGTGCACCGCCGTGATCGGTGATCCCGCCAAATGCTCGGCCACGTTCGGCACGACATCGGGCACCAGCCGGCCCGCGGCCTTCCAGGGCACGGCCAGCACGACGGCGTCGCACGCGATCGACTCCTCACCGCAGCGGACGGCCACCGCGCGTCCATCGGCGGTTCGCTCGATCTCCGTCACGATCACCCCGCCGGACACCACCACCCCTGCCGCCTCCAGCCAACGGACGAGCCGCTCGCCAAAGAGCCGGCCCAGCGGCTCGGTGGGCACGATCAGGTCGGCCGCGTCTCGGTGGGCGAGAAAGCCATCGACCGCCACCTTGCGGGCGGCCGCGACTCCGACGAGGTCGATCGATTCGCCAAGCGCGCTCTCGATCACCGGCTGCCAGAAGAGGCGGATCACCTTCTCGGGCTGGCCGATCGATCGCAGCCACTCGAGCGCCGTCACCGCATCGGGCCTGTCGGCGGGCCGATGCCGCGCGAGCCGAAGCATGCCCCACCCGAGGGCATACTTCTCAGCGATCGAGAAATGCCGCATGCCGAGGAGCAGGGGCGCGAGGTGGAGCGGCGCCGGCAGCAGCCGCGACGGCGTGCAGCGGCTGCGGTCGCCATCGGGACCGATGAACCAGAGCGTCCGGTCGCGACGGAGGGCGTCGTCGAGGTCGGCCCGGCGACAGAGGTCGAGGAAGTTGGTGCAGCAGCCCATGGCCACGTGCTGGCAGGCATCGACGAGCCCGCCGCCCACGGGATCCTCGAACGACGCCGCGCGGCCGCCGCACCGCCGCCGCGCCTCGAGCACCGTCACTCGGCAGCGGCTCTCCGCGAGCGCCGCCGCCGCCGCGAGCCCGGCGAGCCCGCCGCCGACGACGACCACGTGCGGCTGCTGACGGCGTCCCACGCTCATCGCCACACCCTCGTTCCACAGGCGAGCGTGGTCAGCGCCGCCGCCATGAGCCGCGGCCTGGAGGCCTTCACCTTCGCCGTGAAGATGCCGGCGCCCCGCCGCCTCACCGCCCCCAGCAGCGACCGGTACACGCCGAACATCGCGCGAAACACACCTCGGCCGTCGGTGGAGAGCATGCCGTCGAGGGCCGCTGCCCGCCGGAAGCGTGCCGCCGCCCGCTCCGTCGCCATGGCGGCGAGCCGGGTGAACGGCGCGCCGATCCGACCCGCCATGAGGTCGTCCGCGGTGCAGCCGCACGCCGTGAAGTCTTCCTCCGGCAGATAGACCCGGCCACGTTCGAGATCCTCGGGGATGTCCCGCAGGATGTTCGTGAGCTGGAAGGCGACGCCGCAGTCGTGGGCGACGTCGATCGCCGCGGGGTCGGTGAATCCCCAGACGTGGATCGCGGCGATGCCCACGGCGCTCGCGACCCGGCTGCAGTAGAGTTCGAGCTCGGCGGCGGTCTCGTAGCGGCTGCGGTCGAGGTCCATGCGCACGCCCGCGAGAATGTCCCGCAGGCACTGCTCGGGCACCGCGTAGCGACGGACCGTGTCGGTGACGGCGCGCAGCACGGGATCACCGACCAGACCGCCCACAAGCGCCTCATCGGTGGCGGCGGCAAACGCGGCCAGTCCGGCGGCAGCGGCCTCACGATCGGCGGCGTCGTCCACGATGTCGTCGGCCACGCGACAGAAGGCGTAGAGCGACGTGGTGCCACGGCGCTTCGCCTCGGGCAGAAGTGCGATCGGCATCGCGAAGCTCGAACCCGATCGCCGCAGGATCGCCGCGCACTCTCGATGGTCGGCCGCGAGGGTCGTCATGCGCGGCCTCCGCCCGCCACGCGCGATCGCCACCACGCGCGGGCGGCAAGTCGGAGTTTTTTCCAGCGGCCCACGGTGGGTCGCCGTGAAAGCGTGTCGAACCCCGCTCGCTCGATCGCGTCGGCGACGGCCCTCCCGCCGCCGACGAACATCTCGATCGCCGGCCGGAGCACGGCGGGCGCGGCAGTGGCCAACGGCGATCCCTCGGTGAAGCAGCGGCGGGCCCACTCGACCTCGTCGGCCAGCAGCCGTCGCAGGGCAGGGGAGGCGACCGGCTCGTCGAGCATCGCCTCGCTCACGCCGTGCCGCTCCATGTCGTCGAGCGGCAGGTAGACGCGGCCCGCAAGCCGGTCGCGGCGGACGTCCTGCCAGAAGTTGACCAGCTGCAGCCCGGTGCAGATCGAGTCGGACATCGAGACGAGCCGTGGATCGCGACAGCCCTCCAGCGCCAGCACGATCCTGCCGACGGGATCGGCCGAGCGGCGGCAGTAGCCGACGAGCTCGTCGCGGGTCGCATACCGCGACTGTCGCTGGTCCTGCTCGAAGGCGTCGATCAGATCGGCGAAAGGCTCGCGGCCGAGGCCGGTGCAGCGGATCGTCTCGGCCAGCGCGACGAGCACCGGATGCCGCGGCCGGCCGGCGAAGCAGGCGTCGAGTTCCTCGCGCCAGGCCCCGAGCGCGGCGGAAGCCTCCGCCGGCGATGCCGATTCGTCGCCGAGATCATCGGCCCAGCGGGCGAACGCGTAGACATTGGCAAGATGCTGGCGAAGCCGCGGCGGCACGAGCCGGGTGGCGACGGTGAAGTTCTCGTAGTGTCGTCGGGCGACGGCCCGGCAGAAGGCCTCGGCGGCGGCGAGGTCGCCGCCTGCGGGCAGGTCGGCCAGCCGCCACGCCACGGGGTCGCGGGCGGCCGCCTGGCCATGCTGCGATCGTGGCGAGTGTGGTGTCCCAACCTGCATGCCCATGTTCCCGCGGGCCGCCGCCGGGAGCCCGGGCAGCAGGCCTGTCTGGCCGCGTTGCGCCGCCTCCACTACGATGCGGACGCGGCCCAAACCGTTGTACCCTATGGCGGCAGCCCCCCGCCCCGAGCGCCACACGCCGATGAAGATCCTCCTCGCCAGCCCCCGTGGCTTCTGTGCCGGCGTCAACATGGCCATCGAGACGCTGGAGACGGCGATCCGCCTCCATGGCACGCCGATCTACGTGTTTCACGAGATCGTCCACAACCGGCACGTGGTGGATCGCTTCGTCCGCGAGGGCGTGGTCTTCGTGGATGCGGTGGAAGAGGTGCCGGAGGGCGCGGTCCTGCTCTTCTCGGCCCACGGCGTGGCGCCGGAAATCCGCCGCGTGGCCGCCGAGCGGCGACTGCGGGCGATCGACGCGACCTGCCCGCTGGTCACCAAGGTGCACCTCGAGGCGATCAAGTATGCCTCGCAAGGCTATCGGATCGTGCTCATCGGCCACGAGGGGCATGACGAGGTGATCGGCACGATCGGCCAGGCGCCGACGGCGTTCACCCTGGTAGAGTCGCCGGAAGACGTGGACCGGCTCCCCTTCGGCCCGGACGACAAGCTGGCCTACCTCACGCAGACCACGCTCTCCGTGGACGACGCGTCGCGGATCATCGCCCGGCTCAAGGAGCGGTTTCCGCAGATCGTCGGGCCGCCGAAGGACGACATCTGCTACGCCACGCAGAATCGTCAGGAGGCCGTCCGCCTGCTCTCCGAAGACGCCGACCTCGTGATCGTGCTCGGCAGCCAGAACAGCTCCAACAGCCAGCGGCTCGCCGAACTCGCCCGCGAGCGGGGCATCCCGGCCCACCTCATCGACGGCGCCGGGGAGATCGACCCGGCCTGGTTCCGCGGCGGAGAGACGGTGGTGATCACCGCCGGCGCCAGCGCCCCCGAGGCCGTCGTGCAAGACTGCCTGACCTGGCTGCGCGACCGCTACGGCGCCGACGTCGAGGAGCGCTCGATCCGCCAGGAAGATGTCTACTTTCCGCTGCCGAAGGAGCTGCGGGCAGCCGCATCGGCGGCTCGACTCCCAATGGCCTGAATCGCCGTGAGGCCCTCGATGGGATTGTCGCGTCGGACGCTGCTCGCGTCGGGCCTTGCGTCGATGGCCGGCCTGGCAGCGGGAGACGAACCGGCGGCCGGCGGCGGGGCTTTCCCGATCCAGGGCATTGACGTCTCCCGTTGGCAGCGGGATGTCGATTTTGGAAAGGTCGCGGCGGCGGGGATCGAGTTCTGCTTCTGCAAGGCGACCGAGGGGCTGGCGCACGTCGATGCGAGGTTTGCCACCAACTGGCCCGCGATCGCGGCGGCGGGCCTCATCCGTGGCGCCTACCACTTCGGCCGCCCGGGCAGCGACGCCGCCGACCAGGCCGACTTCGTCTTCGACACGGTGCGGCCGGTGGCAGGCGACCTGCCGCTCGTGCTCGACCTCGAGAAGGACGACGGCCTGACACCCGCTGACGTTCGCGGCTGGACGGAGGCATTCGTGGCCCGGATCCGCGAACGCATGGGAACTCCTCCGATCATCTACACGGGGCTGTATTTCTGGCGTGACGAGGCGGGCGATGGCCCCGCGCTCGACTGTCCGCTCTGGCTGGCGGCTTACGTCGATGATCCGGAGAAGTACGTGCCGAAGGCCTGGGAGCGGTGGTCGTTCTGGCAGTACACGTCGAAGGGCTCGGTGCCCGGCGTGCGGGGCAACGTGGATCGCGACGCCTGGCACGGCGACCGGGCATCGCTCGACGCGCTGCGGCTTGCCTGAGCCGCGATGCATCGCAGAGCGCCAGCGAAGGGATCACGCCCGGCGGCCAGGCAACGCCTCGCGCGTCGCAACCATGGATCCCCTCGCTCCCGCTCGGGGCTTCCTGGCGGGGTGAAGCCGACACTGGCCAACAATCTGCGGCGGCTTACGGCCGGCAGGATGCCGGCCTCGTAAGCGGGCGGGGCCAGGATGGCCCGCCCGCGCGAATCAATGCGTCAGCTTCTTGTAGCGGAAGCGGTGCGGCTCGTCGGCGGCGAGGCCGAGCCGCTCCTTGCGGCTGCGCTCGTAGACCTCGAAGTTGCCTTCACAGACGTGGACGTAGCCGTCCCCTTCGAAGGCGATGATGTGCGTCGCCAGTCGGTCGAGGAACCAGCGGTCGTGGGTGATCACCACCACCGACCCCGCGAAGCTCGTGATCCCCTCCTCGAGCGACCGCAGCGTGTCCACGTCGAGGTCGTTGGTGGGCTCGTCGAGCAGCAGCAGGTTGGCCCCGCCGCGGAGCAGCTTGGCGAGGTGCACGCGGTTGCGTTCGCCGCCGGAGAGCGTGCCCACCTTCTTCTGCTGGTCCGGCCCCATGAAGTTGAACTTCGCGACGTAGCTCCGGGCGTTGACCGTCCGCTTGCCGAGTTCGATCGTGTCGTGGCCCTCCGAAATCTCCTCGAACACCGTCTTGTTCGGGTCGAGGGCGTCGCGGTTTTGATCGACGTACCCGATGTCCACCGTGGATCCCACCTTGACCGTGCCGGAATCGGGCTGCTCCGCGCCGACGAGCATCCGGAAGAGGGTCGTCTTGCCGGCCCCGTTGGGGCCGATGATCCCCACGATGCCTCCCGGCGGCAGCTTGAACGACAGATTCTCGAAGAGAAGCTTGTCGCCGAAGGCCTTGGAGATGTTGTCGACGTCGATCACCTGGTCGCCGAGCGGCCGGCTGGCGGGGATGAAGATCTCGACTTCGGAGTCGCGGACGGCGGCCTGCTCGGCGGCGAGCTTCTCGTACGCGGCCAGTCGCGCCTTGCTCTTGGCCTGCCGGGCCTTGGGCGACATCCGCACCCACTCGAGCTCCTTGTCGAGGGTCTTCTGGCGGGCGCTGGCCTGCTTCTCCTCGAGTTCGAGCCGGGCCTTCTTCTGCTGGAGCCACGACGAGTAGTTGCCCTCGAAGGGGATGCCGCGGCCGTGATCGACCTCGAGAATCCACTTGGCGACGTTGTCGAGGAAGTAGCGGTCGTGGGTCACCGCCACCACGGTGCCGGTGTACTCGGCCAGGTGCCGCTCCAGCCAGTTCACGCTCTCGGCGTCGAGATGGTTCGTCGGCTCATCGAGCAGGAGCAGGTCGGGCTTCTCGAGCAGCAGCTTGCAGAGGGCCACCCGCCGCCGCTCGCCGCCGGAGAGGTTCGTCACGCCCCAGTCGCCCGGCGGCAGGTTCATCGCGTCCATGGCGATCTCCACCTGCCGGTCGAGGTCCCAGAGGTTCTTGACGTCGATCTCGTCCTGCACCGTCGCCTGTTCGGCAAGGAGCTTCTCCATCTCCGCGTCGGAGAGCGGCTCACCGAGGCGGGCGTTGATCTCCTCGAAGCGGCGGAGAACGGCCCGCGAGTGGTCCACGGCTTCCATCACGTTCTCGAACACGGTCTTGTTCGGGTCGAGCTTCGGCTCCTGCTCGAGATAGCCCACCGTGTAGCCCTCGGCCAGCCGGGCCTCCCCGTCATACTCCTTGTCGATGCCCGCCATGATCTTCATGAGCGTGCTCTTGCCGGCGCCGTTGCGGCCCAGCAGGCCGATCTTCGCGCCCGGGTAGAAAGCCAGATTGACGTTCTTGAGGAGTTCTCGCTGACCGAACTTCTTGTTCAGGTCGCTGATCTGGAAGATGAAGGCCGGACCCATCGGATGAACGGTGCTCGCGGGAGTGGGAAATGGGAGGGGAAAACGGTCGAGTCACGATCCTAGCAAAACCCGGTCGCGGCATGAGGGGCCGTTGCTGGCCCTCGGGGCATGGTCTACGATGAACTGAGGCCTGCGCACCGCCAATTTCAGCCCCGCCGACGAGGAGTTGACCATGCCCGACTACGTCCATCCCGAAGTGCTCGTCTCGACCGAGTGGGTGGCCGAGCATCTCTCCGATCCGCAGGTGCGGATCGTCGAGTCGGATGAAGACCGCGCCCTCTACACGCAGGGCCACATCCCCGGCGCCGTTGAGATCGACTGGGCCGTCGACCTGCAATGCCCCGTCGTTCGCGACTACATCGACCGGGCCGCCTTCGAGAAACTCTGCGCCGAGCGAGGCATCACCCCCGACACCACGGTGGTCTTCTACGGCGACAAGAACAACTGGTGGGCCTGCTACGCCTTCTGGGTGTTCAAGCTCTACGGCCACAAGGACTGCCGGGTCATGAACGGCGGCCGCAAGCGGTGGGAACTCGACGGCCGAGCCTGGTCGAACGAGCGGGTCTCGTATCCGCACACGCACTACACCGCGCAGGAGCAGGACGGCTCGATCCGAGCCCTCCGCGACGAGGTGCTCAAGCACACCAAGGCCGGCAAGCAGTTGCTCGACGTCCGCAGCCCGGAGGAATACCGCGGCGAGCGGATGCACATGCCCGACTACCCGAACGAGGGTGCCGTCCGCGGCGGGCACATCCCCGGAGCCCAGAATGTCCCGTGGCCGCTGAACTGCCACGACGACGGCACGTTCAAGTCAGCCAAGGATCTCGAGAAGCTCTACATCAAGGAGCTGAAGATGAAGCGGCGGTCGCCGACGATTGCCTACTGCCGGATCGGTGAGCGGTCGAGTCTGACGTGGTTCGTGCTCACCTACCTGCTCGGGTTCGGCAACGTGAAGAACTACGACGGTTCGTGGCTCGAGTGGGGCAACGCCGTTCGCGTGCCGATCGCCAAGGGCGCGGAGCCGGGAGGCATCGTGGCCGGATCGGCGGCGCCGGCGATGCACGCCTGACTTATGGCGAGCGTGCAGGAACGCCTCGACGAGCTGGTCGGCGAGTTCGCCGATCTCGACGCCCGGGAGAAGCTCGAGCTGCTCGTGGATTTCGCCAACGGCCTGCCGCCGCTGTCGCCGGAGTACCAGGCGCGGAAGACGGTCGAGGATCGCCGGGTGCATGAGTGCCAGACGCCGGTGTTTCTCTGGATGGAGTCGGCCGACGGCTCCGCCCGGCTGGTCGCGGAGGTGGCCCCGGAGGCGCCCACGGTGAAGGGCTTCGTGTCGATTCTCGCCGAAGCGATCAACGGCCGGCCGGCCGCTGACGTGGCCACAATCTCCGACGACATCCTCGACCGGATGGGCCTGGCCGACGTCCTGGGTATCTTGAGGACCCGCGGCCTGCGGGCGATCGTCGCCCGTGTGAAGCGGGGATTCGCGGAGCAGGCGTCCGGCTGACCGGCCCGACCGACACGTTCGACCAGCAGCAAAGGACTCGCCCATGTCGCCCGCGGAAAAGGTGGTTGCCGGCATCGATCTTGGCGGCACCGCGATCAACTACACGTTCCTCGACGAGCGGGGAGAGTTCCTCGTCGATGGGCTCTGCGAGCATCCGGCGCGGAGCGTCGAGGGCCCCGCGACCTGCATCGGCCAGATCGCCGAGGGCCTCGAGATGGCATGCGGCAAGGCGGGCGTGGACCGCACGAAGCTCGTCGCGGTGGGCCTCGACACGCCGGGCCCGGCGAGCGGGTCGGGCGTGCTCAGCAAGAAGGGCTCGACGAACTTCATCCACCCGGCATGGGCCGGCTACGACATGCGGGCTGGCCTCGAGTCGCGACTCGGCCTGCCCGTCACCTACCTCAACGATGGCAACGCCGCGGCACTCTGGGGGCACGTGTCGATCTTCGGATCCGATAACACGGCCACCAGCATCTCGGCGATCATCGGCACGGGCCTGGGCGGTGGCGTGATCGTGGGCGGCAGGGTGGTCACCGGCCGCAACGGCTTCGGCGGTGAGCTCGGCCACGTGCTGATCCCCCACGAGTCCGTGTCCGGTATCGAGGACGTCGTGCCGGCCTGCAACTGCGGACGCACGGGCGACCTCGAATCGCTCTGCTCGCTGACGGCCATCCGCCGCACGCTCCTGCCGCACTTCCTGGCCCGCAACCCCGGCCACCCCCTCGCCGCCGAGGAGATCGGCGACGCGGCCAAGAAGGTTCGTGGTCTGGCGGAGCGCGGAGACGCGATGTGCCGCGACATCTTCCGCGTGCAGGCCCACGCCCTCGGGCTGTTCTTCGACGAGATGATCAACGTCTTCGACCCCGACGCCTTGATCGTCGGCGGCGGCGCGGTGGAGACGTCCGACGAATTTCGCCGCTGGTTCCTCGACGAAATCCGCATGGGCATGCCATCGCAGCGCGAGGAACAGGCCGACCTGCCGATCCACGTGATGCCCGCCGGCGATTCGGCGGGGGCACGAGGCGCCGCCCTCGACGCCGCCCGCATGGTCCGCGAACGCGGCCTCTGAGGCGTCCCATGCGATTCCTCCCGGCCGTCGCGGTGGCGATGCTCGCCGCATGGGCGGCTTCAGGTGGCGGGGCCGCCGAGCCGCTCCGCGATCTCGTCGTCTACGGGGCGACATCCGGCGGCATCGTGGCGGCGATTCAGGCGCAGTCCATGGGCCGCACGGTGGTAGTCGTAGAGCCTGGCAGCCACCTCGGCGGCCTGACCGCGGGAGGCCTCGGGGCCACCGACATCGGCAACAAGGCGGCGATCGGCGGGCTGTCGCGGGAGTTTTATCGGAGGGTGGGTCGCCACTACGCCGATTCCGCGGCCTGGACCCGCGAGCGCCAGGAAGACTACGAGAATCGCCGCAGGGCGCCCGGCGAACTCGAGATGTGGACCTTCGAGCCGCACGTCGCCGAGCGGGTCTTCCGCGACTGGGTGGCCGACACGGGCCTCGACGTGGTGACGGGCGAGCGGCTCGACCTCGACGGCGGCGTGGTCAAGGACGGGGCCACGATCCGCTCCATCCGGATGGAGTCGGGACGCACGTTCGCCGGCAGGATGTTCATCGACGCCACCTACGAGGGCGACCTCATGGCCGAGGCCGGGGTGGCTTTTCACGTTGGACGAGAGGCCAACGAGGTCTACGACGAGACGCTCAACGGCATCCAGATGGCCCGCGCGACGAAGCACCAGTTCACGCACGACGTCGATCCCTACGTGGTGCCCGGCGATCCGACGAGCGGCCTCCTCCCGCTGATCTCGCCCGATCCGGTCGGCTGCGACGGCGACGGCGACGCCCGCGTGCAGGCGTACTGCTTTCGCATGTGCACGACCGACGTGCCCGACAACCGGGCCGACTGGCCGAAGCCCGCCGGGTACGACGAGAAGACCTACGAACTCCTGCTGAGAAACTTCGAGGCCGGCGACCACCGGGTGCCCTGGAACCCGGTGCTGATGCCGAATCGCAAGACCGACACCAACAACAACTTCGCCGTCAGCACCGACTTCCTCGGGGCGAACTCCGACTACCCGTGCGGCGACCACGCGACGCGGGAGCGGATCGCGGCGGCGCACCGCGACTACCAGCAAGGCCTGATGTGGACGCTCGCCAACCACCCGCGGGTGCCCGAGGATGTGCGGGCGCACTTCCGTCGGTGGGGACCGGCGCGGGACGAGTTCACGGAGAGCAGCCACTGGCCGCACCAGCTCTACGTCCGCGAGGCCCGCCGCATGATCGCCGACGTGGTGATGACGCAACACCACTGCCAGCAGCGGGAAGTGGCCGACGACCCCGTCGGCCTCGGCGCCTACAACATGGACTCCCACAACGTCCGCCGGCTGGTCACGGCCGACGGAAAGATTCGAAACGAGGGCGACATCCAAGTGGGCGTCTCGCCCTACCGGATCTCGTACCGCAGCATCCGGCCGAAACGGGACGAGTGCGGCAACCTGCTCGTACCGGTCTGCCTCTCGGCCTCCCACATCGCCTACGGCTCGATCCGCATGGAGCCCGTGTTCATGGTGCTCGGGCAGTCGGCGGCGACGGCGGCATGCCTGGCGCTGGAGGCCGGCGTGGCCGTGCAGGACGTTCCGTATGACCGGCTCCGCGAGCGGCTGCTCGCCGACGGCCAGGTGCTCGACTGGAAGGGTCCGACCCGCAAGGCCGCGGGCACATCGCGCTGAAGGCAACGCCTGGTGGCGATTCGCCCCACGCCTCACGGCGTTGGGCGTGGACGAGGCGAAGCCGACCGGCCGTCGGGGGACATGGTCGGCTCGGCCTCGAGGACAGTCACGCCACCCGGTCGATCACCGGCAGGGCGGGCAGGCCGTTCGGCTGCACGCGGATGCCCGACACGGGCTGGGGCGGCACATCGCCGCGACCGCGCCGCGGGGCACCAAAAAACATCAACCGCGCCGTGGCGAGCAGGCCGCCGAGCGAACCGAAGGTGGCCTCCACGGCGGCGGGTTCGTAGCCGCAGTGCACCATGCAATCGCCACACTTCGGATTGCCGCTGGCCCGGCCGTAGCCGTCCCAGTCGGTCTTCTCCATCAGTTCGCGAAACGTCTTCGCATAGCCCTCGTCGAGGAGGTAGCAGGGCCGCTGCCAGCCGAAGAGGTTGTAGGTGGGCGTGCCCCAGGGCCGGCACTCGAGATCCCAGTCGCCCTTGAGAAACTCGAGGAACACCGGCGACTGGTTGAACTTCCAACGCGCCGGAGCGGCGTCGAGGATGCGCTGAAAGAGCGACTGGCTCCGCCGCCGCGAGAGGAAGTGATCCTGATCGGGGGCCTTCGAGTAGGAGTAGCCCGGCGAGATCATCATCCCCTCGACGCCGAGGCCCATGACCTCGTCGAAGAAGCTGCGATAGCGGACGGGATCGGCGTCGGTGAACAGGGTGGAGTTGGTGGTCACGCGGAAGCCCGCCCGACGGGCCGCACGGATCGCCGACACGGCCATGTCGTACACGCCGTCTCGGCAGACCGCGTGGTCGTGCTCCTCGCGGGGGCCGTCGAGATGCACCGAGAAGGCCAGGTAGGGCGACGGCCGGAACAGGGGCAGCATCTCCTCGAGCTTGATCGCGTTGGTGCAGAGGTAGAGATACCGCCGCCGGGCCACGATCCCCTCGACGATCTCGACGATCTGCGGATGCAGCAGGGGCTCACCGCCTGGAATCGAGACGATCGGCGCGCCGCACTCCTCGACGGCCGCGAAGCACTGGTCCGGCGTGAGGTGCGAGCGGAGCACCTCGGTGGGATGCTGGATCTTGCCGCAGCCACCGCAGGCGAGGTTGCAGCGAAAGAGCGGCTCGAGCATGAGCACGAGCGGGTAGCGGTCGTTGCCGCGAAGCCGCTGGACGGCCACGTGCCGCAGGACCGCCATCATCTGGCCGACGGGAACGCTCATGCAACCATCTCCCGTCGGACCGCCGCCACGGCCCGGTGCGCCCGGGCGAGTGCGATCAGCGGAAAATAGATCGGATACCAGTGATACTTCAGGTAGAAGACCTTTGGAAAGCCGGTGCCGGTGAACTCCCGCTGCTCCCACCTGCCGTCCGCCTCCTGGCGTGCGATCAGCCAGTCGATGCCGCGGCGAACGGCCGCCGAGTCACCCCGGCCGGCCGCGATCAGCCCAGCCACGGCCCAGGCCGTCTGGGAGGGCGTCGGCACGCCCGTGCCGGCGAGCCCACGATCGGCGTAGCTTTCGGCCGTCTCGCCCCAGCCCCCGTCGGCCTGCTGGTGGGCCTCGAGCCACTCGACCCCGCGACGCACAGCCGGGTCATCGAGCGGAACCCCGATGGCCCGTAGGCCCTCGAGCACCTGCCATGTGCCGTAGACGTAGTTCACGCCCCAGCGGCCATACCAGCCACCGTCGGCTTCCTGTGATCGGCGCACGTAGGCCAGCCCGCGATCGACCGCCGGATGCCCGGGCCGCAGGCCGATCTTGCCGAACGCCTCGAGCACCCGGCCCGCGAGATCGGGCGAACTGGGGTCGATCATCGCGTTGTGGTCGGCGAACGGCACCTTGCAGAGAAACTCGCTGTTGTTGTCGCGATCGAAGGCGCCCCAACCGCCGTCGGCGTTCTGCATGGCCGCCAGCCAGGGAATCGCACGTGCGATCGCGGCATCGGCGGCCGCGCGGCGGGCGGATGCGGGCTCCGCCGATCGCCAGGTCGCCAGCGCGATCACCACCATCGCGGTGTCGTCCACGTCGGGATAGAACTGGTTGGCATATTCGAAGCACCAGCCCGCCGGCTCGGCGGCGACGCGGTCGGCCCAGTCGCCGGCGAAGCGGATCTCGTTGGCCAGCAGCCAGTCGACGGCACGGTCGGCGGCGGCCCGCGCCGCGGCGCCGGCGGCGTGACTCGCGGCCGACTCGACCACGGCGATCGTGGTGATGGCGGTGTCCCAGACCGGCGAACGGCAGGGCTCGAGCCTCGTGGTACCGTCTGACTCGCGCTCGACGAGGCCGTCCAGCCGGCTCCAGGCCTCGACGACCTCAGCGTCGTCGTCCCGGCAGCCCATCGACTTCAGGGCGATGATGCTCCAGACCATCGGCGGAAAAATCGCGCCGAGTCCATCGCTGCCGGCGAACCGATCGAGCATCCAGCAGCGGCAGGCCTGGATCGCCCGCGACCGCAGCGGCGTCAGCCCCGTCGCCTCGCAGGCCTTGATGACCCGATCGATGCCGCGGAAGAAACAGGCCCAGAAACTTCTGTCGGCAGGCGGCGGCGGACTGCGACGGTCGCGGTCGGTGAACAGTTCAGCGATGCCGCGACCGGACGGCAGGCGGCGCAGTGGCTTGAAGGCCCACATCAGCGACAGCGGCACGATCATCGTCCGCGACCAGGCCGATACCCGCGACAGGTTCACCGGGAACCAGCGGGGCAGCAGGACGGCCTCCGGCGGCACGGCCGGGCAGGCGGAATACGGCATCTGCCCGAGCAGCGCGAGATAGAACCGCGTGAAGCTGTTGACGGCCCAGGGGCCACCGGCCTCGGCGATGGCTCGGCGGGCGCGCACGAGCGCCGGCTCCTCCGCCTCATGACCGACGAGCTTGAGGGCGAGATAGGCCTTCACGCTGGCGCTGATGTCGACCGGCCCGCCGGGATAAATGGCCCAGCCCCCGCCCGACTGTTGCTGGGCAAGGATCCGATCGGCCGCGCCGCGCACGCGGCGGTCGTCGAGTCGCCCCGCCCAGGCGAGCAGGAGGATGTATTCGCTCTCGAGAATCGTGTCGCCTTCCAGCGGGGCCCGCCAGTGGCCGTCGGCCGACTGACGATCGAGCAGCCAGCGTGCCGTCCGAGCGATCGCCTCCACCCCGCCGGCGTCGTCCGCGGCTCCCCGGGGGGAAGAGCGACGAGGGGGCCGCTGCTGGCTCGACCCGCGCGGCGACGAGATCGCCGTGGCGATCGGCGAATCGCCCGAACACGACTGCGGGCTCTCGGCGACGGGTCTGGTGAAAGTCATGCGTCCATCCTGTGTGCATGCCGCGGGGGCGATCCTTCGCCCGATGCTGGAAAACAAGGCCGGAGAATAGAGAACCCTCAACCGGCCCGACAAGGGCGGACGAACGGAGAGAACGGGCGACCCGGACACGGCCGGACAAACCGGGCCGATCGGGCGACAACCCCGGGAGGATGGGTCGACTTTGCCGCCGGCCCCTCACGCGGCTTCCGCAGCGCCCCCGGGGAGACTCACCACAACCCGCGTGCCCGCCCCCGGCCGCGACTCCACCGCCAGGCTGCCGCCATTCGACTCGATCAGCCGCAGCGCCTTCGGCAGTCCGAGCCCAATGCCGCGGCCGGCGTCGCGGCCGCAGTGAAACGGATCGAACGCCCTCCGCGTGGCGTCACCATCCATGCCAGGACCGTCGTCAGCCACCGTCACGCGGCAGCCGGCGGCCGAGACAGACGCTTCCACCACGACGCGGCCCCCGTCGCCGGCAGCCTCGATCGCGTTGGCAACGAGAGCCCGCACGGCCTCGCCAACCTGGGCGGGATCGGCCCGCACCGTCACCGGGGACGGGGCCGGACTGTACTCGAACCGCACCCGCTTCGCTTCCGCCGCGGGCCGCACCGCCTCCACCACCGGCCGCAGCACGTCGTGCACATCGACGTCCACGGGACTGGGCCGCGGCGGCCGCGCAAACACCATCAGCCCGCCGATCATGTCCCGCGCCCGAAACGCCTGATCGACGATGGTCGCCAGCTTTCGACGCCGCTCGGGATCCCGTTCGTCCACGAGCAACGCCTGCGCCCGCGCCGCGATGTTCGCCAGCGGGTTGTTGATCTCGTGCCCGGCCCCATACGCGAAGGCCCTGACGGCCTCGAGCCTGGCCTCGAACACCGCCGCGTCGAACCCTGGGTCACCTGACCGGGCACCATCCATGGCCGAGCCTCCACCAATGCTCGAGGCCGCCCGCGCCCCGAGGTGGGACGCGGGCGGCCCGGCAAAAACTCTGGAATCCTGCCGATCAGGAGCCGGAACCAGCCACGCCCGACTCGATGTCGAGCAGGCCGCAGATCCGGTCAACCAGCACCTCGGCCTCGAACGGCTTCTGGAGGAACTCATTGGCACCCGACGCCTTGAGGTCCTCGATCTTATCGGGCTCGCACATGCCCGAGATGCAGATGATCCGCACCTCGTCCATGGTGGAGTCGCTGCGAACCCGCTGGCACACTTCCTTGCCATTGATGTCGGGCAGCATGACATCGAGCACGATCAGGTCGGGACGGTAGTCCTTGACCATCATGCCGGCGTCGAAGCCGTTGTTCACGCTCCGCGTCTCGAAGCGGCCGTCCCGCTCGAGAACGTCGGTGATCAGCTCGACGAGATCCTGGTCGTCATCGACGACGAGGATCTTCCGCCGCCCGCTCTCGAGGGCGTCGGTCGGGATGCCATTGTCCCTCATGAACAGGAACAGCTGATCCCGCGGAATCCTGCGGAACCGGCTGCCCGGCACACGGAACCCCTTCAACTGCCCCGAATCGAAGCAGCGAATGATCGTCTGCTGGCTCACCTTGCAAATCTTGGCGGCTTCGCCAGTCGTATAAACGGTCTTTTGCATGTACCACCCTCTCCCTAGCCGTGGTGCAGCTAGTAAAAAACGGTGCCCGGGGCCTCCTCACCGGCGACTCAGCCCCGAACGCCTAGGCCTCCTTGCCAGGAACACTCATCCAAACCCGCCGGAACGTTCGTCAACGTCGCACTCCGTGCTTTCGACGCCGACGGGTGTTTCGAACCAGGGCCCGCAAGGACTCGGAACAGGCGGGGGAAGAAGGGGAAGGAGAAATCCGTTCCTCGTCTTGCCTCCGTGCATGCCATCCTTGCCAGACAACCCAACTCTACAGGTCGCTTCCACGACGAGTCAATATCGACCCAGTCGTCGCAAACGCCTTGCCCGCAAGGGTTTTACGTGAAGCCGCCAAACACGCTGAGGATTCAGGCCCCTTCGTCTCACGCAGACTCACGAGGGCACGACAACCTCGAGCAGTTCGATCGCAGGCTGGCCACCGACGAGAATCTCCGCCACGCGGCCGCTGAGCGGTCCGACGGCGGCGATGATGCCGCCGAGATGGGGCCCGGGGTCGATCCGCAGGAGGCTCACCCGCTGCACGTCGCAGAGCAACCCGGCTTCGATGAGAATCCTCCCCAGCGGCTCGGCGGCTCGGCGGATCGCGACGGCGATCGCGTCATCGACCACCGCCAGATCGATGCGCACGATGCCATACTGCACCACGCGGCCATCGGGCCGCACGAGCAGGATCTCGCGGGCATACCTGGCGTTGCCGCCCGCGGCGGCCTTCTGCTCCGCGACGACACGCACGTCGAGGCGACACGCATGGTGCCGCTCCATCGTCACCGTCATATGGCTGCAGTGGTCGAGCAGTCGCCGATCGACCGCCGACAGTTCGTCGGCATCCACGGCGGTGATCGTGCCAAACGCCGCGAGGTTCGGACAGAAGAGTTCCACGAGACGCTCGGCGCGGACCACCGCTCCGACACGATCCGACGGCGACCGGCCAGGAGTCATCGTCCGCCCGTCGCGCCGGCAGGCACCGCGAGATCGAGGAGAAACTCGAGCACCTCGCGAAGCCGTGGCATGTCGCAGGCGGCGACCGCTTCGCCGGCAAGCCGCCGCTGCTCCTGGGCGATCCGCGATGCCCTGGCGACCACGCCCGCCTGCTCGTAGAGCCGGCGCACCTCGGCAAGTGCCGCGGCATCGCCCGCCTGTCGGGCCCGCGCGGCCGCCGTGACGAGGGCCTCACGCGCCCGCGGCTCCAGCCCCTCGACCGCCAGCGCCCAGAGGAGCGTCGGCCGGCCTCCGATCAGGTCACCGGCGGCGCGGCGATCGTTCTCCAGGTCCCCCGCCCAGTCCTTGAGGTCGTTGAGCACTTGAAAACCAGTGCCGACATGCAGCGCGTAGCGGCCAATCGCCGCCGCCTTCACGGGCGCGGCGCCGGCGAGCCGCACGCCGAGCGCCACGGCAGCCTCGAACGCGGGCGATGTCTTGAGGCCGTAGATCTCGAGTGCCTCGCCCGGCGTCAGCAGACGGTCGGGCATCCCCGCTGCCGCGCCGTCCCGCCACCAGAGTTCCGCCCCCTGGCCCCGAGCCAGCCGCACGTGCGCATCGGCGAGGATCGACACCGCATCGCGAATCGTCGTCGCGTCGAGGCCCGGCAGCGAAGCCATGATCGAATAGCCCGCACCAAGCAGGTAATCGCCGGCGTTCACCGCCGAAGGCACGCCCACTTCCTCGTGCAGCGTGGCGCGGCCATAGCGGATCTCATCGGAGTCTTCGATGTCGTCGTGGACGAGCGAGGCCTTGTGGAAGATCTCGATGGCAACGGCCGCCGCCTTCGCCGAACCGCGGGCCATGCGCCGATCCGACGCGAATCCGGGGGCCCGGGCCTCCGCGTGATCGACGAGATCGGCGGTCACGGCATCGAAGGCTGCCAGGGTGACGAACGGCCTCAGAAACTTGCCGCCACGGGCGAGAAAGTCGCCTGACATGGCGGCGGCAGCCTCGAGCGGCAGCCAGGCCGCCGGCTCCGCTCCCGCGTCGCCAAGCATGCCCGGCATGCCCAACTGCTCCATGAGCGAGCGGATCGCGCCGGCCTCGAACATGCCGGCTGCCTCGCGGAGCAGCGGGAGATAGTCGCCGGCCGGCGCCGCGTCACCGCTCGCCACGCCGAGCAGGCCGAGCACCCAGTCAACGTCGATCGCTGCAGCGGCGAGCCCTTCGGCACACGTGCCCGCCGATGACGCCACGGGCTGGTACGGTACCGCCGCGATGGGCAGCGCAAACGCCGGAAGCATGGCGAAGGCCTTCTCGAGATCGGACAGCCTGGCGACTCCGAGCACGCCGTCGTATTGGCCGGTGAGCAACGACCCGATCGCCGATACGGCCTGCGACGTTGATTCGACCACCCAGCCCTGATCGCGGGCTGCGGCCCAGATCGTGGCGATGCCGCATGATGCACCGCAGACATGCGGCACGCCGGTGTCACCCGTATCTGGTGCCAACGGGCAGTCCGGCAGCAGGAGCAGGCGGCGGCCAGGAAGCACCGTGGCGAGGCGATCCCGCCAGTATTCGGAAACCAGGGCCACCATGGTCCAGCCGACCACTTCATCCGGCGCCCCGGCTACCTGCACGATCCGCTCAGCCTGATCGCGGAGCCCAGCCGCCGAACGCGCCACCGCGGGCATGCCCTCGACCTTCCATGCGGCGACGCAATCAGCCGCCAGGGCCCGCAGCCGATCCCTGAGGTGGCGGGAGTCCGGGCAGGCATGACCGGGAACAGCGTGGGGCAGGGACACCGCCGCACCGGCCTTCGCCTCAACAGCCGCTGGGTGCACGAGACGTCTCTCAGGAGGGAGCGCGGGCGGCGGCGAGCCGCCCAATCGCTAGCAGAAGCCTAGGAGCACCACCGCCGGGTGTCGAGTGTCGGCATCGTCAGGATGCGGCTTTTTCCGCATCGCAAGGCTCGAAAAACGATGGGAGCAGCGAGTCAACCCGCAGCAGTCCCGCGCGGGAGAGGACGGGCTGCGGGGCGATGCTCTCGAGCCAGCCGTCGCGAGACAGGCGATCCCAGGCGCCCCCCCATTCGACGACCGGATCGACGCCATACTTTGCCGCCAGCCGGCGGGTGTCGAGGATGCCCTTCTTGAGGCCGAGGATCAGTTCGCGAATCAGCAGCTCCCGCCGGGTCGGCCGCAGGCCGCGATGGATCGGCAGCCGGCCCGCCTCAACCGCTTCGAGATAGGGATCCCAGTGCGGCTCGTTCTGATAGTGCACGCCCGAGAGGTGGCCGAAGCTCGCCACGCCGAGGGCCACGAGGTCGGCGCCCTCCCAGAGCATGTCGCGGTAGCGGAAGGAAACCCGGGCCGCATCCCGCACCAGCGTGTATCCGCTCGACACCGCGTAGCCGCGGCTGAGAAAGCGGTCGAAGGCCTCGCCCACCCAGCGGCGCTTCGTGGCCCAGTCGGCGACGGGCACGTCGCGACCCTCGCCCTTGGCGTCCTTGACGAACACGGTGTTGAAGGGGAGTTCCATCTGGTAGATCGTCACGCTGTCGGGCTCGAGTGCCAGCGTCTTCTCCACCGTGGCCGCCCACGACTCGTCGGTTTCTCCCACCATTCCCGCGATCAGATCGACGTTGGTGCTGGGAAACTCCGCCGCCTTGATCCAGTCCCAGGCCCGGATGATCTCGGCGGAGAGGTGGGCCCGGCCGTTGGCCTCGAGGATCTGGTCGTCAAAGTTCTCGACGCCGAGCGAGATCCGCGTCATGCCGAGGGCCTTGAGCGCCTTCACCTTCGGCTCGGAGAGCGTGCCCGGCTCGCACTCGAACGTCACCTCCTCGGCGTCGTCCCAGCCGAAGCTCTCGTGGATCCCCGCCACGAGCCGCTCCAGCTGCTTGACGCTCAGGAACGACGGCGTGCCGCCGCCGAAGTAGACGTACCGGAGACTGCGGCCCGCCACCGCCGGCTGCGCCGCCGCGGTCGCCGCCTCGCGGGCCAGCGCCAGCGAATACCGCTCCACGTCGCTCGCGGCCACGTCGGTGTAGACGCGGAAGTAGCAGAACTTGCACCGCTTCCGGCAGAACGGCACGTGCAGATAGAGACCGAGCGGCACGTCGGTCGGCGGCGCCGCGAAGGTGGCGAGCACGTCGGGCACGGCGGCGGCCGTCCACCGCGCGAAGGGCGGATAGTTCGCGACGAAGTAGCTGCCGGGCTCGGTGACGTCGCTCATGGGGTCATTTCCAGGGAAGACGAATCAGGACCTCGGTCCGTGATTCTCCATTGCGGCGAATGAAATCTCCAACACGCGCCGAGCAGCCGCCCCATCCCCTCGCTGCCGCTCGGGGCTTTGTGGAAACCTGACCAACAACGCCTGCCCTCCGCCAGGAAGCCCCGAGCGCGAGCGAGGGGATCGGGGACCGTGATGAAAAAGGGCGTCGTGATCCGCCACGCCTCATCCCCTCGCTGCCGCTCGGGGCTTTGTGGAAACCTGACCGACAACGCCCGTCCTCCGCCAGGAAGCCCCGAGCGCGAGCGAGGGGATCATC
>JAGWWA010000151.1 GCA_018970605.1 Planctomycetota bacterium
CGAGCGGGAGCGAGGGGATCGTGCGTGGCGGCGGCGAGCGACGCGTGCCGATCCGCGGAGCCGTTCCCGTCGCTTCCGCTCCGGGCTTTGAGGGTTCAGTGGAAAACGCGCGCGGATCAAGTGTGCCGCGTATAAGGCATACGGCCGCCCGGCTCAGGAAGCGTGACGCCGTAAGGCGTACGGCCGCCCGGCTCAGGAAGCGCAACGCCGTAAGGCGTACGGCCGCCCGACTCAGGAAGCGTAACGCCGTAAGGCGTACGGCGGATCCACGCGAGACGCGGTCTCGGCCCCCATCGCTTCCGCGCGTGGGGTTCCTGGCGGCGCTGATGCGATCGGGCCCCCTGCTCATGCGCCCGGCTTTGGGATCGCGGCGTAGAACTCGAGCGACTGCCGCAGTTCCGGTCGCGCCTTCGCGTAGTCGGCCAGCGGCGTGCCGGCCACCGCCGCCTCCCATGACTGTCGCAGCGCGGTCACGCCGGCGGCTGGTCCGCCCGGGTGGGCGAGGATGCCGCCGCCGGCAAGGTACATCAGATCCACGGTCTTCGTGCGGGCGTAGGTTTCGGGGGCCTGGCCGCCCCACTGGCCCGACGACACCACCGGCAGCAGGGGCCGGTGCGGGCCGCGCGGCTCGAGGCAGGCCTCGATCGACCGGACGACGGAGTCGTCGCTCTCGCAGAACTTGTTCTGCAGGCCGTTGACGTGGATCTGGTCGATGCCGGCGAGCCGCCAGAAGGCCTGATAGGCCCGAAACTCCATGCCGAGGAGTGGGTGCCGCGAGATCGCCCCCCAGCCGTTGCGATGGCCATGGATCGGCAGGGCGGCGTGCCGCCGGAGGTGCTCGACGCCCACGAGGCCCACGCCGTTGAGGCTCACCATCACGCACGTTCCGCCGGCGGCGAGCACCACATCGTGGTGGGCGAGCATTCGGTCGAGGCGATCGCTGATGTTGAAGGCCACCATCACCTTCCGGCCCGTCGTCTGCGCCGCCTCGTCAACCGCCTGCATCACGGCCTTCACCCGGTCGGCGAGGGGCGAATGCGGCGGATTGGCCATCAGTTCGTCGTCTTTCACGAAGTCGATGCCGGCCAGCGCGAGGGTGCGCACGAGCTCGGCGGTCTGCCGCGGCGTGAGGCCGATGCTCGGCTTGATGATCGTGCCGATCACCGGCCGACCCTCCACGGCCGCGAGCCGCCGCGTGCCCTCGATGCCGAACTGCGGGCCGGCGAACTCGGCGGCGAGGCCGGCCGGCACGATCACATCGAGGAGCTTGAGCCCCGACAGCAGTCGGAGTTCGAAGAGGTTGCCCGCCACCATCGCGGAGATCGCCGGCAGGCTCGCCGACACGTTCTCCACGGGGAATGCCACCCGCACCCGGCCGCGGGCGTGCCCCCGCGCAGGGTTCTTCGCAGCCGCCGCCCCAGGCAGCGACGGCGAGTCAACGAAGCCCAGCGGCTCGATCGACTCGACCGTCGCGCCATGCCGTGCCACGAGGTCGGCGGTTTCGCCCGGCACCTTCGTAAACGTGCCCGTGGACTGCTCGCCCGCGATCGAGGCCGCCGCGGCCTCCAGCGTCGCGGGCGTCTCCACGAGATACTCGGCGATGATTCGTGATGCCGTCATGCGTTGTCCTTTCCGGAACGACCGGCGACCCTTCGGGCCGGATTGGTTCTCTCGCTTCTGCTTCGGGGTTTTCTTCGGGGCACGGGTGACACCCGTCTGGCGGTGGTGTGCCCCACGCTCTACGGCGTCGGGCTTGGGGACGCGACCACGGTGGCAGCCAGTTCCACCCGCCGCACCGCATCCCGCCAGCCTGCCAGCAGCCGGTCGGCCTCGGGCCGCGGCATCCGCGGGCGGAAGGTGCGCAGCGAGCGTGGCAGCCGTGCCAGATCGTCCAGCGACGAATACCATCCGAGCCCGAGCATGCCCATCATCGCCGCGCCGAGCGCCGATGAGTCGGGTACGTCGGTGACGTCGAGGTCCACGCCGGTGACATCGGCCACGAACTGCATGAGGAACGAGTTTCGTGTGGGGCCGCCGTCGGCGAGCAACGCCGCGGGCACGACACCAGCCTGGGCTGAGAGCATCGCCACGACATCGTGGACCTGGTAGCCGATCGCCTCGAGTCCGGCACGCACGACCTGTTCGCGGCCGCTATGGGCCGTCAGGCCGACGATGGCCGCGCGGGTGTCGGCGGCGGCGTACGGCGGGCTCATGCCGGCGAACGCGGGGACGAGATAGACGCCGCCGTTGTCGGGCACGGACGCGGCAACCGCCTCCGACTCCGCGGCATCGGCGATCAAGCCCAAGCGGTCACGGAGCCATGCGATCGTGGCGGCGCTGGAGTTGATCATGCCCTCCAGCGCGTAGGTCGGCCGGCTGCCGATCACCCAGGCGAGGGCCGTCGCCGCGTGGCCGGCGGCGCCCGGCCGCTCGTGACCGGCATTGAACAGGATCGATGTGCCGGTGCCGAACGTGGCCTTGGCCGTGCCGGCCGCGAAGCATCGCTGGGCGAAGAGCGACGCCTGCGAGTCGCCAATCACGCCGACGATCGGCACCGGGTTGGGCAGCACGCCGGCGACGGTGGTCTCGCCGTAGGTCGCCCCGCTCTCCCGCACCTCCGGCAGCGCCGCAGGCGATGTGCCGAAGAGGTCGCAGAGGTCGGCGTCCCACGCCAGCCGGTCGATGTCGTAGAGCAGCGTCCTGCTGGCGTTCGTCGAGTCGCCGGCGCACACGCGACCGTTTGTGAGTCGATGGATCAGGTAGGCATCGATCGTTCCGAGCACGGCGCGGCCCGACCCGACGGCCTGCCGCACGGCGGGCTCCTCGTCGAGCAGCCTGCGGATCTTCGACCCGGAGAAATAGCCGTCAAGCGACAGCCCGGTGCGTTGGTGGACGAGGTCGCTCATCCCCTGCTCCGACAGGATCCGGCAGACGGCGTCGCCACGACGGTCCTGCCAGACGATCGCCCGCCGCAGCGGTTCGCCCGTGACGCGGTCGAAGGCGACGAACGTCTCCCGCTGGTTGGCGAGGCTGATGCCGGCGATCTCGTGCAGTCGGCCGGCATGGCGGCTGGTGAGCGTCGCCACCGCTGCTTGGACGTTGCGCCAGATCTCCGCGGCGTCGTGCTCGACTCGCTGGGGGGCTGGACAGTGCTGCGCGTGGTCTCGCGACTCGCGGTCGACGACGCCACCGTGCTCGTCGAACAGCACCGCCTTCGTGGCGGAGGTGCTCTGGTCGATGGCGAGGATCAGCGGCATGAGATGTCACGCCTCATCACGAAGTGGCACAGCGTTTCAGCCTGTGGTGCTGCGCCGCTCAGGGCTGCCCATGCCCCGTCGCCGGACGTTCGCTGCGGGCATCCTGCCCTCCGCTCACTCGATGCTGCCCTCGCTTCGCCATCCTGGCTCCGCTCGGTCAGCAACGCCGGCTCC
>JAGWWA010000050.1 GCA_018970605.1 Planctomycetota bacterium
GCACGAACATCCGGCACGAACATCCGACAGGAAGCCCCGAGCGGGAGCGAGGGGATGCAGGGGCTGATCGCCACCACATGTCGAACATCATCGTCCCAGCGCGCAAGGACGCCCGTGTTTCGCGTGAAGCTAGAACGTCAGCATCTGCCGGTATTCGGCCACGCGGCGGTCGAGGTCGGCCCGATCGATGCCGGCGAGCCGGTCGAGGCTGAAGTCTTCCACCGTGTAGCTCGCCGTCACCACGCCATAGGCGAGGGCTTCTTTCAGCGACTGCGGGTCGTAGCGGTCCTTGCTCGCGAGGTAGCCCATCATGCCGCCGGCGAAGCTGTCGCCCGCACCGGTCGGATCAAGCACCTGCGGCGTCGGATAGGCAGGCAGGACGTACATCTCGTGTTCGCTGAAAAACATCGCGCCGTGCTCGCCCTTCTTGATCACCACGAACTTCGGGCCCATCGCGCGAACCTTGTGGCCGGCCCGCACGAGGTTCTCGTCCTCGGCGAGGAGTTTGGCCTCGGAGTCGTTGAGCACGAGGCCGTCGATCCGCTTGAGCAGCGCCTCCAGTTCGTCGCGCTGGATATTGATCCAGAGATCCATCGTGTCGGCCACGGTGAGCTTCGCGTCGGGAACCTGGTCGAGCACCGAGAGCTGCGTCACCGGCGACGCGTTGCCGAGAAACACGAACCTGCTGTCGCGGTGGTTCGCCTGCAGCTTCGGCTTGAACTCGCCGAACACGTTGAGATGCACCTCGAGCGTCTCGCGGTCGTTCATGTTGGGAAGGTAGCGGCCCCGCCAGCGGAAGGTCTTGCCGCCCTTGATCACCTCGATGCCCGAGGTGTCGATGCCCCGCTTCTCGAGAAACCTGGTGTGCTCCTGCGGCCAGTCCTCGCCCACGGTGCCGATCATCTTGACGGGCGAAAAGAAGCTCGCCGCATAGGAAAAGAACACGGCCGAGCCGCCGAGCACGTCGTCGCGCTTGTCGGTGGGGGTCTCGACGCAATCGAGGGCAACGCTTCCGACGACGAGCAGCGGCATGGCAGGCTTTCCCGGGGATACGAAATGATGGAGATTATGCCTGGCCGTCACCGAATGGGAATCCCCGTCCACGGAGCCTCACGCATGCGTCACGTTCTCACATCTCGGCTGCTGATCCTCGTGGCCCTCCTCGCCGCACCCGCCCGCGGCGACGAGTGGCCGCAGTGGATGGGGCCCGGCCGCGACAACGTCTGGCGCGAGGCGGGCATCGTGAGCCCCTTCCCCTCGTCGGGCCCGAAGGTGCTCTGGCGCGCGCCGATCGCAGGCGGCTACGCCGGCGCCGCCATCGCAGGCGGCCGCGTCTTCGTGACCGACTACGTGACCGACGCCGACGTGAAGGTGGCCAACTTCGAACGAAAGACGTCCACCGGTCGGGAGCGGGTGCTCTGCCTCGACGAGGCCACCGGCAGGATCCTCTGGAAGCACGAGTATCCCGTCACCTACACGATCGCCTATCCCGCCGGTCCGCGGTGCACGCCGACGGTGCACGACGGCCGCGTCTACACGCTCGGCGCGGAGGGCGACCTGTTCTGCTTCGAGGCCGCAACGGGCGCCGTGGTCTGGGCCCGCGACCTCAAGAAGGACTATGCGACGAAGGCGGCGCTCTGGGGCTGGGCGAGCCATCCGCTCGTGGATGACGACCGGCTCGTGTGTGTGGTGGGCACCGACGTGGCCCATGCCGCGGCCTTCGACCTCAAGACCGGCAAGGAAATGTGGCGCACTGGCAAGGCGCCCGAGCAGGGTTACGTGCCGCCGTCGATCATCGAGGCGGCCGGCGTCCGGCAGCTGGTGTTCGCCAAGCCCGACGGCGTCTACGCCGTCGAGCCCGCCACGGGAAAGCTCCTCTGGGAGACGCCCTACAACGCCGACAACGGTTCGATCATCATGACGCCCGTCCGCGTGGGCGACTTCCTCTACATCGGCGGCTACCAGGGCAAGAACCTGCTCCTGAAGCTCAAGGCCGACGAGCCCGGCGTGGAGGTCGTCTGGCGAAACAAGCCGAAGCAGGCGATCTCCGCGGTCAACGTGCAGCCCTTCGTGGCCGACGGCCTCGTCTATGGCTTCCACGAGAACGGCGAACTGCGGGCGATGCGAGTGCCCGAAGGCGACTTCGCCTGGAAGGGGGTCGGCCCTCTGGGCGAGCGTCCGGCGGGTTCGGGCACGGCGTTCATCACGAAGCACGACGACGGAACGGCAAACGAACACTACTTCCTGTTCACCGAGACGGGCGACCTCGTGATCGCGAAGCTCACGCCCGCCGGTTACGAGGAACTCTCGCGGACGCACCTGCTCGAGCCGACGAACAACGCCTTCGGCCGCCCCGTGGTCTGGTGCGCCCCGGCCTATGCGAACAAGTCGATCGTCGTCCGCAACGACACCGAGATCATCCGGGTGTCGCTGGCGAAGTGACCTGGCGGCGACGCAGCACGATGAAGCCCATACCGGCACCAGCGGCGAGCGCGATGGCCGAAGTGGGCTCGGGAACGATGATCTGGGTCCACGACAGGCCATACGCCTCCGCCGTGACGGGCGTCGCACCGACGTCGTAGACCATGGCGGGGAGCGTCACGCGGAGGCCGTAGTCCCCTGCCGATGGCAGCGTGAACCGGAGAAACTCGCCGTTGTTGTAGGTACTCGCCGACTCGGCCACGAGGGTCGCGAAACTCCCGCTCACGACGCGCCAGACCTGCAGGTCGAGATTCGCGAACGCCGAGCGGGTGCCCGTGTCGGAGCCCGCGTCGAAGGTGCCGTTGGCGAACCAGTTGAGCGCCACCTGGAGTTCTGTGCTGGCGGTGAGCGGAGCCGCAAACGGATAGTCGGCGTGCGCCCCCACGCCGATCGAGCCGAGGTCCCAGCCGCTGGAGCCGATGATCCCGCCCGCCGCGCCCGGAAGATCCATCGTGTCGCCGTTGACATACGTCAGGCCGGCGGCCGTGAGGTCGATCACGCCCGCCCCGGTGGCATAGTCGAGCGACTGCGTGGTCCGCAGCACTCCGCCCACCGTCGCCTGGCCGTTGCTCCAGCCATCCGACGGCGTGGACGTCGCCATCAGCACGGCCTTCACCACTCGCGTATCCAGTGCGGTGCCGGGCACAACGCTGATGCCGTTCGCGGCATCCTTCATGAGGGCCACGCCCCCCGCCACCGTGGGCGACGCAAAGCTCGTGCCGTCCATGTTGACGAAATACCGGTCGGTGGGAGACGGGTTCTGCGTGTACTGAGGAAAAGGCCCAAGGCCTCCGGTGGGGCCCAGGTATGCCGCAAGAAAGTCTTCCTCTCCCGGAGCGGCAACGTCGACCGCGACCCGGACACCGGCGATCATGGTGTTCGTCGCTGGGTTGTAGAAATCAACCGGCCCCCGGGAGGAGAAGCTGGACGGCGTGCGAAAGTTCGCCCCGCCGACGCTGCCGACCGTGATGCCGTTGTAGCCGCCTCCCGGCGCCGAGACGGCGGCGGCCCCGTCATTGCCGGCCGCCGCCACGAACGTCACGTTCGGGCACTGGTAGGCAAGCGCGTCGATGGCGACCGATTCCTGTTCGAGAGCGGCCGGGTCGTAGGATCCGAAACTGCTGTTGACGACATCGCAGGCGGTGCCGCTGATGCCCTGAAAAAACTGCCGATAGACGGGGATGGTCGACTGCGGCGTCGTGTCGAACGAGCCGATGCTGTTCGCGTCCGTGGCATACCGCGTCGCGATCGCACCCGACCAGAGCTTGGCCAGCGGAGCCATCCCGACGCCGACGTAGGAGTAGCCGGCCGACGTGCTGCCCGTCGCGGCGACGTACCCTGTGCCGGCCAGCACGTGTCCGACCATCGTGGCATGGAAGTCGTATTCGCCAGCCGCGCCCGTGCCGGCGACCCGTCGCTCCACCGCAGGGCCGAGGGCCAACCCGGAACGGTCGAACACCTCGTGCGCATCCCAGACATAGCCGGCCTCGATGTTGCCGACGACCGTCGAACTGCCGAAGAAGCCGCTGTTGTAGAAGATGCCCGCGCCGACGGCGTCGTTGACGAACGTGAACGGGCCGGCCGGATAGGGGCCCGACACGAAGGCGCCCCTGGCAAACGTCTCGGCCGCGTCGCTCCGGCCACCGATCGCCGCGACCGTCGCGAACAGCGTCGCCACGACGAGGGCAATGGTCGGCGAAAGCAGCCGATTCCCGGCGGCATCGCTCGCGGGGGTGGATTTCTGCATGAGCGACACCGATCTGAAAAAGACTTGCCCGTCTCGAAGCCTAACCCGCAATCGAGACCTTCACAACGAACCGGCCTCGACGCACCGGCGCTGCCAGCCATCGCATCGGTTTATCCTGTGGCTGCGCCGCATGATGGGCGTGTCCTGGCGACGTCGGATCGCATCGAGCGGCTCCGCGGCGCATCTCCACAACAACCACACCCAAGGCACCATGGCCTCCACAAGCCGACACACGCATCCTGTGATCGCGATGCTGCCGCTCCTCGCGGCCCTGCTCGCCCCGCCGGCGACCGTCGCCGGAGAGCCGATGAAGGTCTACGTCCTCGCCGGCCAATCGAACATGGAAGGTCAGGCGGTCGTGGACCTCGACGGCGAGGACTACAACGGCGGGAGGGGAACGCTGGTCTCGCTGCTCACCGATCCTGCCAAGGCGGCGAGCCTGGTCCACCTCAAGGCCGCCGATGGCGCATGGCGGGCGCGCGACGACGTCTGGGTGTGGTACCAGCCCGAATCGGCCCCGCTTCAGGCCGGCCCCCTGTCGGTCGGATATACGGTGTATGGCGACAGGCACCATTTCGGGCCCGAACTCGAGTTCGGGCACGTCGTCGGCGAAGCCGTCGCGAACGAGGTGCTGCTTGTGAAGACGGCGTGGGGCGGCAAGAGCCTGTATGCCGATTTCCGGCCGCCGTCCTCGGGCGGCACGACCGGCGAATACTACGCGCGGATGATCCAGCACGTCCGGGAGGCGATCGGCAGCATCAAACGGCGATTCCCGCAGTCGCAGGCGGACGGTCACGAACTCGCCGGCTTCGTTTGGTACCAGGGCTGGAACGACGGCTGCGATCCGCAGCACGCCGTCCCCGAGTACGAACAGAACCTCGTGAACCTCATCAACGACGTCCGCAGGGATCTCGCTGCTCCGGAGTTGCCGGTGGTCATCGGCGAGCTGACGGGTCCGTGGGTCGATGCGCCCGAAGCATGGGCCGCGGTCCGCACGGCGCAGGCCGCCGCCGCCGCGAGACCCGAGTTTCACGGAACTGTGATCTTCACGCCCACGCACGGGTTCGTGCGAGCCGCGGAGGAGTCGCCGAACCCCGGCCACGGGCATCACGAGTTCGGCAACGCCGAGACGTGCTTCCTGGTGGGGGAGGCACTCGGCCGCGCCATGCTGTCGCTGACACCCGACGCGACACGGGCGCCCTGATCGCGACGAAAGAGGGGCTGCCGCGGATCACCCGCAGAGCGGCAGGGCTCGCATGATCCGCGCGAGCGACTTCTCGCGGCCGAGGATCGCCAGGCAGTCGTAGAGCCCCGGCCCCACCGTCTTGCCCGTCACCGCCACGCGAACGGCGTGGATGATGTCGCCCACCTTCACGCCCGCCGACTCGACCACCTGCTTGAGCGCGGCCTCGAGCGCCGCCGGCTCGAAGGGCTCCGTCGCCTCGACCGCCTTCGCATAGGCCTTGAGCAGGTCGCCCGCCCCCGGCTTCGCAAGCCGCTGCTTCACCGCGGCCTCGTCCATCGGCGGCTCGTCCACCAGGAAAAAATCGGCGTAGGCGAGGATGTCGCCCGCCACCTTGAGCCGGTCGCCCGAGGCCTCGATCACCCTCCGCACCGTCTCCACCGCGATGGCCGGCGGCGGATCGGCCATGAGCTTCGCCTTGATGAGGAACGGGAGCATGAGGGCGAGCTTCTCGTCGGTCGAGAGCGCCGTCATGTAGTGGTCCTGCACGGCCCAGAGCTTCTTGGGGTCGAAGCTCGCCGGCGAAGAGTTGATCCGCTCCAGCGTGAAGTGCTTCACGAGCTCCTCCCGCGAGAAAAACTCCGTCTTGTCGTCGTACGACCAGCCGAGGAGCGAGAGATAGTTGTCGATCGCCCAGGGAAGGTAGCCGACCTCACGGTAGAAATCGACGATCACCGGATTGAACGTGTCGGCCTCGGCCACGAGCCCCACCCGCTCCGCGATCCGCTGGCCGTGATCCATCACCTGCTTGAAGTCGGCGTTCTTGAGGTATTGGGCGAGCTTCCGCTTGGAGAGCTTCGTGCGGCTTCCCGGCTCGGCCACGAGCGGCAGGTGGGCATAGGCCGGAAGCTCATACCCCAGTGACATCGCGATGAACGCCTGCCGCGGCGTGTTGGAGAGATGCTCCTCGGCGCGGATCACGTGCGTGATCGCGAGGTCGTGGTCGTCCACCACGCTGGCGAGGTGGTAGAGGCAGGACCCATCGGCCCGCTGAATCACATGGTCCTGCTCGCGGTCCCAGGCAAACTCGACCCGGCCGCGGACGGCATCGTCGATCACGAGGGCGCCCTCGCGGGGCATCTTCAGCCGCACCACGCTCTGCCGTCCCTCGGCCTCGAACCGTCGCGCGGCGTCGTCGTCGAAGGCGGCGAACCGGCGGCTGTAGAGAAACGGCTTGCCGGCGGCCTGAGCGGCCTTGCGTTCCTCGTCGAGTTCCTCCGGTCGGGCGAAGTCGCGATAGGCGTGGCCCGACGCCAGCAGCGAGGCGGCGGCGGCCTTGTGACCGGCCGCCCGCTGCGACTGGTAGTAGGGAGCATGCGGCCCGCCCACGCCCGGCCCCTCATCCCAGTCGATGCCGAGCCACTTCAGGCCGTCGAGAATCGGCTGGAGGGCGGTGTCGATGTTCCGTTCGGCGTCGGTGTCGTCGATCCGGAGGATGAACTGGCCGCCCCGCTGGCGTGCGAAAAGCCAGTTGAACAGTGCCGTGCGGACACCGCCGATGTGGAGGTAGCCGGTTGGGCTCGGTGCGAATCGGGTGCGGACGGTCATCGGGGCATTATCTCCTGGCGGCGGCGTCACGACCGTTGTCGGCTCCCGACGTCGCTGCCGTCAATGTTCGAGCGCGAAGCGAATCGAAAACTCACACAGGTTGACAGACTGTGCTACGGGAAGCGAGGGGCTGCCCGTGCCCGGGAGCCGGCGTTGCTTTCTCCGCGAAGCCAGGATGGCGAAGCGGAGAAAGCATCGAGCGAGCGAAGGGCAGGATGCCCGCAGCGAGCGTCCGGCGACGGGCATGGGCAGCCCCGAGCGGCGCAGCGGAGCCAGCGTGCCCCCATCGCTTACGCGATTGGGCTTCCTGCGTTCGCAGCGAATGTCTGGCGACAGGCAGGGGTCGTTCCGAATGCGAAGCGAATCGAAAACTCCCACACGTTGACAGCCCGCGATACGACACGAGGCCGCACGGGGCTGCCCGAGATCCACGACGGCTCACGCCGCGGCGCCGTTCATTCGGGCCAGCTTTCGTAGCCGCTTCCGCTCGGCCTTCGAGAGATGCCGCTGCTCCTGCTCCGAACCGTCGGTGTATTCGGTCTCCGAGTCGTCGTCTGAGGCCACCGCCGGCTCGAAGGCCGTCGCGTCACCATTCTCGTCATCGTCAACGGGTTGCGGCACCGACTTTCCGGTGTCGGCGTTGGCAGACTTCGCCGCCCTCGGCTTCGCCGTCCCGCACTGGCCGCGAACCTCACGGATCACCGACCGTGCGGCCGCGAGCATCGCCGCGAACGCAAAGGCCGCCCCGAACGACCAGGCCGCGAGCCCGGCCGCCTGAAGCCGCTCGCCGCCCGTAGCCATGCAGGTTGCGGCGGCCGAGGCTCCCCAGGCGATCAGCGCAAGCGTCAGCCAGACCGATGTCGCGAGCCTCTCGTGGAGCGGCAGCACGGCCCAGAGCGACACGGCGACGACGACGACCGACGACACCGCCACCCACCAGCCGATACCGCCGGGCCCGAGGACGATGCCCGTCGCATCCGACACCGCCGCGGCCACGAGACGCCCCATCGGCACCACGCCGTCGCAGGCCGTGACGACGAGCACGAAGGCCATCCAGCCCCAGGCGCGGAAGCGGCCATTGAAGTCATCGCGGCGATGCCGTCGCATCAGGCGCACGATCAGCGCCACGCCAGCCGCCGTCACGAGCAGCATCTGCGCGAGCCAGATCTGCAGCGACGTCATGCCGAGCGGATCGAACACGGCTCCGGCCGCCGCGACCGTGCGGGCGAACCGTCCGCCACCGACGAACAACTCGCGTCCGAAGATCGGTCCGCTGCAGGCGGCCGCCACGACGGCGGTGAGTGGGACGAACACCCCGACGATCGTCAATGACAGGCCACCGATGCCGGTCGGCAGGAGGACGGCCGGCCCACGCTGCTTCTCGGGGAGCGCGTCGGGATCGTAGGCGGCGATGGCGCGGGGAGAGTCGGAGGCGGGCGTGTCGGCTTGGCCGGCCGACCGCTTCCAGGACACGACCAGACGACGACGCTGATCGCGCCGCTGGCTCGACGACAGGGACATGACGCTGCTCGAATCCGTTCGAGGTTGAAACGACGCCGGCACTCCTTGCCGGCGGGGACGTACCGAGTCCCGGCGCAGGCCGATGGCGACTGCCCGAAGGCTCGCCACCGTCCCACGACCGGATCCTTCGACCGGATCGATTGGGTTCGTTCAACCGGCGGTCTGAAGACCCGAGAGAAGGCACGCCGGGCAGGTTCGTCACGGTCGGTGTCCCAGGCACCGCCGGATCAATCGATGCGATCCGCAGCGTCTCGCGACACGAAGGATTTGCCGCCCCCGCACGCGTCCGCTACGATCCTGCCGCACGAGCCAAGCCGTTTGTATCCCCCGTTTCAGTCCTGGTTTTCAACCCCGTCTTTCAACCCCGTCTCCGGAGCCCCGCCATGGCCTACACGCTGCCCCCGCTTCCCTATGCCTTCGACGCGCTGGAGCCCTACATCGATGCCCGCACGATGGAGATCCACCACGACAAGCACCACGCGGCCTACGTGACGAACGTGAACAAGGCCCTCGAGTCACATGCCGACCTCGCCGCCCTGCCGGTGGAGAAACTGATCGCCGACCTCGAGAAGGTGCCGGAGGGGATCCGCACGGTCGTCCGCAACAACGGCGGCGGCCATGCCAACCACACGCTGTTCTGGGAGTCCATCGGCAAGGGCAAGGGAGGCGAACCTTCCGGAGCCCTCGCCGAGGCCGTCCGCTCCGTGTTCGGCGACTTCGCGAAGTTCAAGGAGGAGTTCACGAAGGCGGCGATGGGCCGTTTCGGCAGCGGCTGGGCGTGGCTCTCCGCCGACAAGACCGGCAAACTGCTGATCGAGAGCACGGCGAATCAGGACAGCCCGATCATGCACGGCAACACGCCGCTGCTCGGCCTCGACGTCTGGGAGCACGCGTATTACCTGCTCTACCAGAACCGCCGGGCCGACTACGTCGGCGCGTTTTACAACGTGATCGACTGGGACGCCGTCGGGAAGCGGTTCGCCACGGCGAAGAAGTAGCCGGTCCATCCGTATCACGAGCACGCCGGCCGACGCCAGCGGGCATTCGTGTCCGGACATCCGGGCCGGGGTTGACGCGCCTCCAGCCGGGATCCTATTTCCCCGTTTCCAGGGTGAAAGGATCCCGTCCGGAGACATTTCATGACGTCGGCGTCGTTGCAGCGAGTCGGTTTCGGACCGTCGGCCCGGGGGCTCATCGTGCTCCTCGTCGCCGTCGCAGCGGTCGGCTGCAAGTCGGGCAGTTCCTGGACGGCCAAGCCATCCTGGTGGACGTTTGGCGGCAGCGGTGACGATCCCGCGAAACTTGCCGCGGCGCCCCCGGCGACGACCGACACGACGAAGCCCTCCGCAGCGCATACACCGTATCCCACGACCACCACGCCGGAAGGCTACGTCATGGAGAACGCCCAGCGGGCGGGCCAGACGCAGGTCGCTTCGGCCTCGCAGCCGACCACGGCTCCGGCCGCGGAACCGCCAGCGGTCACCTACGGATCGAAGCCGCCCGTCAGCGCCACGCCGTCGCCGCCGCCACAGATGGCAGCGGCCAGTGCCGGCGGCGGCACCCTCTCGGGCATCGCCCCGCAGGTCGGTCCCTATGGGGCTCCACCGGGCACATCACCACTCGAGCAAACCCTTCCACCATCAACAACGCCCGCGAGTTCGTTCGGTGCCGCTCCGCCCGCGGCTGCTGAAGCCGGAGTCCGCGTGGCCGACGCCCGCGGGGCCGAGAGCTGGTCGCCTGCCCCGCCGGCCGCGTCCGCCGCCCCGACGGCCACATCTGCGGCCGGCGACAGCCGCTACGGAGCGAGCGTGGGCAGCAGGTTCTCGGGCGCCGCTCAGCCCATGAACCCGCCCATGACCCAGCCCATGACCCAGCCGGCCCCTGCCTCAGCCTTCCCGCCCATCACGCCGGCGGCACCTGCCACGCTGCCGGCCTCGATCGATCCGCTGGCGGCACCTGCGGCAGGACCGGCAACCGCGCCGTCGTCTCTCGCACCGCCAACGCCCACTCGTCGGGCCGACCCCGGTTATCGGCCCGGCGGTACGTCGAGCTACCGGCCAAGTCGCACGATCCTCGCCGGCGATGCCACCGCCGAGCCGGGCGCCATTCAGCCCGTGTCGTTCGAGATGCCGGTGACCCAAAGCCCGTAAGCAGAGCCCGCAAAAAGCCGGCTACGCAGGGCCCTTCACCAGCCCATCACCATGTTCGACTCGATCACCTTGCGGGCCCGATCGAGATCGTCGCCCGTCTCGTGCATGTAGAGCCGGATCGCGTGCACCTTGTCGCCGGCGGCCTTGGCCAGACACTCGCGGGCGGTGCTGCAGGGGTTGGCCCGTGAATCCTTGAGGCCGAGGGCCGATTTCGAGATCACCCACGAATCGCGTGGGCGGCGGGTCAGCCGCACGATCTTCTCGCCTGGATAGGCGTCGTGCACCACCGCCGAGGCGGCCTGCTCGTCGGCGGCCCACGAAATGATGATGTGGGCGTCGGTCTCGATCTCGAACAGCGGCATGGGCGGTGCTCCTGAAGCCTCGACGCCGAGGGTACGGCAAGCGGTTCCAGCCGTCAAACCGCCGGCAGGCCGCCATGCCGTCACCGACATACAATCAGAGCGTCCTGTCCAGAGGGTCCTGTCGCGGCCGCGACGGGATCATGATCCGATTGCGGCAGCACCGACTGGCACGATGAAGTACGACCGCCTCGGCTTTCCGATCCCGCCGGAGTTCACGCCTCCCGACGAGCGTCCGGCATCCCACATGCCACTCCGCCGCGTGACGGCTGGCGGCGACGCGGAGCCCGCCGCCTCCCGACGAACCGCGGGCCGGGGCAAGAGGCTGTTCCTGCTCGGCCTGCTCGCCGCGGTAATCGTGCCCGGCGTGCTCGCCCCCGGCGTGATGCCGGCGATCCGCGACGCGGTCGTGCAATGGTCGCTCGAGCAGGCGATCGCCCACGAAGGCCGCGGCGAACTGCGGTCCGCCGTCCGCGACATCAGCCGCGCGATCGGCTGGGCCGGTAACGACACGGAACGGCGAAGCCGACTCCTCTGCTGGCGGGCCATGCTGCGGATCGAGAACCGCGATCCTCGCGGCGCGGCCGCCGATGCCGACGCGGCGATGGCGATCGCCCCCACGCTCACGCAGCCTCGCCGCGTGAGCGCGCTGGCCCACGTGATCCTCAATGAACCCGACGCCGCGCTCGCCGACGCCCAGACGGCCGTCGAACTCGCCGGCCCCGGCAATCCCGAGGCGCTCAACCACCGCGCCTACATCCGGGCGCTCGTGGGCCGCGACCTCGACGCGGCGCTCATCGACGTGGACTCCGCCCTCGCGGAAGACGATTCCGGCCCCGCGGAGTTCCTTGACACCAAGGGGTTCGTCCTCCATCTCCTGGGCCGGCACCACGAGGCGGTGGACCTGCTCAACGTGGCCATCGACCTCGCCCAGAAGGAGCGACGTGAACTCGTCGCGCTCACCGACCATGTCGATCCCGATGAACTCGCCTACCGCCTGCGATCGCTCGACCACGGCCTCGCCGTGATGCTCCACCACCGCGGAATGGCGTGCCAGGCGATGGGGTTGGCCGGGCAGGCCCGGCAGGATTTCGAGACGGCCGAACGCAAGGGCTACGCGCCCGAGAGGGGCATTTTCTGACGCCGTCGTGCAGCCGTCTGGCCGTGGCGGTCGCCGTCGCTATACTCGTGCTCGACGAGGTGGACACCCGATTTGGGGTCGCCGAGAACGCGGTCCCGCGGTTTTCGGCCCCGACACGGGGGTGTAGCTCAGTTGGTTAGAGCGCCAGCCTGTCACGTTGGAGGCCGCGGGTTCGAGTCCCGTCACCCTCGCTCGTCCACTCGTCGCGCCGCATGATGCTTCCGGGCTCAGCCATCGTCACCGGCGCCGCCAGCGGCCTCGGCCAGGCGATCGCCAACGCCCTGCTGGCCGACGGCTGGACCGTCGCCTGCGTCGATCTGCCCGAGGCGATCGCCCGCCAAAACGCGGAAAAGCCGCCCGGCAGCCGCGAGCAGCGAATCGCCATGGACGTCCGCGACGGTGCCGCCTGGCAGGCGCTCCACGACCGCCTCCGTCGCGACTGGAGCGACCTCGACCTGCTCGTCAATGCGGCCGGCGTCGGCGCGACCGGCGTGGTGGGCACGCTGCCGGAGTCGCAGTGGCGGCGAGTGGTGGATACCAACCTGATCGGCACCGCACTCGGCTGCGAGACCTTCCTGCCATGGCTGCGGGCCAATAGCGGCCGGCCCCACCTCGTGAACATCGCCTCGATCGCGGCCGTGCTCGCACCGGCGTCGATGGCCGCCTACTCGGCGAGCAAGGCGGGCGTGGTGGCGCTCTCGGAGGCGATCGCCGCGGAGTGCCCGCGACGGCGGCCGGGCGTGACGATCGTCTGCCCCGGATTCTTTCGCTCGGGCCTGCTCCACACCTGGCACTTCACCGCGTCGCTGGAGAAACGGGAGGCCGAGCGGCGAATGGCGATCACCGGGTGGACGAGCGACCGCGTGGCCCGCCGCGTGCTCCACGCCATCGGCAGGAACCGCCGCTACGTCGTGGTCGGCCTGCAGGCCCGCTGGTTGTGGCGTCTCAAGCGGTTCGCGCCGCGGGTCACCACGGCCCTCATGCGGCTGGCGTACCGGCGGCTCACGTAGCGCAGGGTTTCAACCTGTGTCGCGGTCTGTGCAGGTTGAAAACCTGCTCTACTTTCTCCTCGTAGCGCAGGGTTTCAACCTGTGCCGCGGTCTGAGCAGGTTGAAAACCTGCTCTACGGTTCCGCGTCACTCCAGCTCTTCGAGCCAGGCGCGGATCTCGTTCTCGTATTCGCTCGCCAGGCCGCCCACGATCAACTGGCGGTGAAAACTGGCCGCGCCCCCCTTCTTCATGTCGGCGTCTTCGGCACTGGGAAACCTCTTGCCCGGATCGGGGGCGATCAGGCCGCGGCAGAAGTCCATCAGGAGCTCGTTGCAGGTCACTTCGGTCGGAAGCACCTGCGGCAGGCGATGAACCAGCGATCGCTTCGCCTCGAGCAGGTCGCTGAACGACTGCAGCCCTGCAAACGGCGGCTGGCCCGAGAGCATCTCGATCAGCACGTACCCGAGGCTCGCCAGATCGGACCGCGGCGTGTTCTCCCTGCCCTCGAGCACCTCGGGCGCGGCGTAGGCCGGGGTGCAGGTCTTGGTGGGAGGCGGCTCGTCCACGGGATGCGCGGAGCCGATGTCGATGATCTTCGCGTTGCCGGTCCGCTTGACCATGATGTTGGCCGTCTTCACGTCGGCGTGGACGATTCCCTCGCGGTGGAGGGCGGCCAGCGCGGCGAGGCACTCACGGACGATCGCGATGGCCACGCCCGGCTTGAGCCGCGACTGCTGCGGCCCCGCCGTCACCACCACCTTGTTGAGATACCGCCAGCGATCTTCGGTCACGCTCGCCCGCGTCCGCTCGAGGAGTTCGGGCGCGAGCAGCCGGGAGAGGTCGTAGCCGTCGATCCACTCCATCTCCATGATCCGGATCATCCGCTGCTCGACGAAGTTCTGAACGTCGAGCAGGTTGTCCTGCTGGATCTGGGCGACCCGCGCGGCCACCGCGGCGATCCGGTTCATCGCCTCGCCGTAAGCCTGCTCCGATGAGTACCGCTCGGGCGAAAAAACCTTGAGGGCGACGGGGAGCGTGAAGTTGTCGGTCCCGCGGCGGGTGGACAGGTAGACCACCCCCTGGCCCCCGGCCCCAAGACGCCGGGAAAGCGTGTGATACTCGGTCCAGTTGAGCCGGCCGGCACCGAGGATCTCGGTGTACTTCGCCAGGAGTTCCTCCGGGCAGCGGCTCCCGACCTCGCCGGCCGCCGTGATCGTCGGCCGGTCTTCCTGCAGGATGGTGGTGCTCATGACGGCATCTCCTCGTCGGGCGGCTCCGGGAACCCGAGCCGCTTGTCGACGAGATTCCGCAGGGGCCTGCCCTCGCGGAATCTCCGGAGATTATCGCAGAAAAAGTCGGTCATCGCATCGATTCGGTGTTTCGCCTGCCCGCCCACGTGGGGCGTGATCAGGAGTCGCGGGGCGGTCCAGAGCCGGCTCTCCGGCTTCGGGGGCTCCTCGGGCGTGACGTCGAGGGCGGCGGAGTCGAGGTGACCGCTTTCGAGCGCGTCAACCAGCGCGTTCTCATCGACCATCGCCCCGCGGGCCACGTTGACGACGATCGCCCCCCTCTTCATCCGGGCGATCGCGCGGGCGTCGATCAGGTTGCGCGTGTGCTCGGTGAGAGGCGCGCAGAGGAAGAGCACGTCGATCTCCGGCAGGATGTCGACAAGCGTGTCGGGGCCGCCGAGAAACTCGACCGCCGGCGGCTTCCGCACCGGGAACCAGTCGGTGGCGAGAATCCGCACGCGAAAGGGCTGGAGCACTTCGACGAGCCGGCGACCGTTGCCACCCAGGCCCACGATGCCGACGGTGGCTCCGGTGAGGTCCACCGTGGGCCGCCGGACAAACTCCCGACGAGCCTGCTGATCGAGAAACAGCGGAAACCGCCGCGTGCAGGAGATCGCCATGCCGACGGTCTGCTCGGCCACCTGGTCGGCAAGCACGCCCGAGGCACTGGTGACGATGATGTCGGAGGCGACCACCGCGGGCACGAGGCAGTGGTCGAGCCCGGCCGCCGACGACTGAATCCAGCGGAGCCTTCCTCCGGCGACCACCTGCTCCCACGGTACGGGCACCTTCGGGTGCCCGCAGAAAAGGTCGGCCGTGGGGAGTTGCTCGGCCACCCGCTCCTGGCCGGCATCGACGAGCGTGGCCTCCGGCCACACCCGCTGAATTTGGGCGACGTGGCGGGGCTCGACGGGATAACAGAGCACGATTCTCATGCCCGCGTTTTCGCAGGGTGACCGCCAATCTGGCAAGCGTTTTTCGCGCTACCGTCGGAGAGCGTCTCCGAGTGAGCCATTCAGCCGCCGAGGAGGCGTACGGCACGGCCTCGGGAAGCGTCACGCCGTGAGGCGTACGGCCGACTGCAGAAAGCGTCACGCCGTGAGGCGTACGGCTGCCCCTCGCCCGACATCACCCCGGCCCCCATCGCTTCCACGCTTGGGCTTCCTTGCTCTGGAGGCGTCATCCGCGTCACACGTGATCCTGAGGCGCTCCTGCGGCGGTGTCACTCCGCCAGGAAGCCCCGAGCGGGAGCGAGGGGATCACGCGTGGCGGCGGCGAGCGACGCGCGCCGATCCGCGAAGCCGTTCCCGTCGCTTCCGCTCCGGGCTTTGAGGGTTCCGAGGAAAAACGCGTGAGGATCCACTGTGACGCGTAAAACGCCGCGATGTGTGCGGCGAATCTGCGGTTCCCGGACTATCATGTATCATGATTTTCCCCGTGTGGGGACGTTTCCTCGACCGTGCTCCCGCGTTCACACCCCATGCGTCTTCCCCTTCTCGCCGTCGCGGCGTTCGCCGTATTGCGCATCGTCTGCGGCCTGCACTTCTTTCTGGAAGGGCTCTCGCACCTCCGCGATCCCGACTGGTCGAGTGCCGGCTTCCGCAAGGCCGCAGTCGGTCCGCTCGCTGACCTCTACCGCTCGTCACTGCCTGAGACCGGAGACTGGGCGGCCACACTCGGCTCGGCCGACGATCGTTCGGCCGACGAGGCATCGAAGGCCTGGCAGGCCAGCGTGGTCGCCTCGTGGCAGCGGTTGCTCGCGACACGCGTGAAGGCGGTGCCGCTCTCAGCGGAGGCGAAGGCCGCCGCGGAGCAGAGCCTGAAAACGGCCGGCGACAACCTGGCCGACTACTGCAAGGGCATCACCGACGACCTCGCCGACTACCGGCTGCAGGTTCGGCGGCTTGCCGCCATGGAGCGGAAGCCCGGATCCCGCGACATCCCGTTCGAGCGGGAGCGACTCGCCAAGAAGCAGAAGGAACTCGCCGGCCAGGCCTCGGCATGGATGAAAGACGCCGCCGCCATCGCTCAGAAACTCGTCGCGGAGTGGGATGACCAGCTGCCCGACGCCGCCGCCCGCAGCCGGGCCGATGCCGCCGCCGGGCCCTCGAAGCTCTGGAAAGCCGACCGGTTCGTGAGTTGGTCGCTCGTCACGATCGGGGCCTGCCTGGTGGTCGGGCTGCTCACGAAGTTCAACGCCGTGGGCGGGGCGCTCTTCCTGGTGAGCGTGATCGCCTCGCAGCCGTTCTGGGTGCCCGGTGCCCAGGCCACATACAACCAGTGGGTGGAACTCGCCGCCCTGCTCGCCATCGCCGCCCTGCCCATCGGCGGCTGGAGCGGACTCGACTTTTTCCTCAAGCGGTGGTTCCCGCTGGGGTGCTGCGGCAGCGCGAACTCCTGCTGCCGCTGATTCGTAGATCATGAATTGCGACCCGAGGTGCCTTCGATGAACCTGACTGAACAGCAGAAGCAGATCGGCAAGGAAAACTTCGACGAGGCGGTGGCGATCACCCGGCGCGACTTCCTCGCGGGCACGGTGGCCGCCGGCGTCGCCACCGGGGCCGGCCTCGGCTCGATCTACTTCGGGTACGGCACGAGCGTGGGCGACCCGCTCCGCGTGGGCTTCCTGGGCACGGGCGACGAAGGAAGCGTGCTCCTCGGCGCCCACAACCCCGAATACCTCAACGTCGTCGCGATCGCCGACATCCGCCCCTACAACGTCTTCCGCGCCTTCCACGGCGACGTCTCCAGTCCCAGCGCCAACAAGGCCCGCCCGGGACTGATGGCGAAGTACAAGTGGTCCACCGAAGACGCGGCCCGGGCGAAGGTGAAGGTCTACGGCGCCTACGAAGACCTGCTCGCCGACCCCGACATCGAGGCGGTGGTGATCGCCCTGCCGCTGCACCTCCATGCCCCGGCCGCGATCAAGGCGATGCGGGCCGGCAAGCACGTGCTTACCGAGAAGCTGATGGGGCACAGCATCCACGAGTGCAAGGAGATGGGCCGCGTCTCCCGCGAGACGGGCAAGATCCTCGCCACCGGCCACCAGCGGCACTACAGCATCCTCTACGACAACGCCGTCCACACGATCGGCACCGCGAGGCTGATCGGCGACGTCCACTCGATCCGCGCCCAGTGGCACCGCGGCAACCTTCCGGGCAAAGACTCCTGGAAGCCACCGATGCCGGGCGACGCCTCGTTCGCCAAGAAGCTCGCCGGCTGGAAGAAGGATCTCGAGACGGCCAAGCCGGCCGACATCGACGCCCTCCAGAAGCAGATCGCCCAGCTCGAAGCGCAGATCCTCGACCAGGCCGTCGATGCCGCGAAGTATGGCTACACGGAAAAGACGCTCGGCGACGGCTCGGTTCGCACGCCGCTCGAGGAGCTGATTCGCTGGCGGCTCTGGAACCGCACCGGCGGCGGCCTGATGGCCGAACTCGGCAGCCACCAGCTCGACGCCGCCGGCATCTTCGTGTCGGCGATGCACGGGCCCGGCAAGAAGGTGAAGCCGCTCACGGTCACGGCCGTGGGCAACCGCAGCATCTTCCCGGCCGACCGCGAGATCGACGACCACGTCTACTGCATGTACGAGTATCCCGCTCCGGGCTACGAGGAAGACAAGAACAAGAAGATCGTCGTGACCTACTCGTCGATCAACGGCAACGGCTTCGGCGGCTACGGCGAGGTGGTGCTCGGCACGAAGGGCACGCTGGTCCTCGAGCAGGAGCAGGACGTGATGCTCTACAAGGATTCCTCGAAGGACACGCGGGTGACCGTGGCCAAGGCCAAGGACGGGGCACCCACGCTCGACACGACGGAGAGCGGTGGCGGCGGCCCGGTGGCGGCCGGAAAGGCGGGCGGCGATGCGGCCCCGTCTCGCGGCTACACCGAAGAGATGGAGCATTGGGCCTGGTGCATCCGCAACCCGTCGCCCGAGAACCAGCCCCGCTGCAAGCCGGAGGTGGCGATCGCCGACGCGGTGATCGCGCTGGTGAGCAACGTGGCCCTGAACAACCCGACCACGCAGCCGCGGATCGAGTTCAAGCCCGAGTGGTTCGACATCGCGAGCGACGAGACACCGGAGGGCATCAAGCCCGACATCAGCCGCGACGGCTACAAGGTCTGACGCACTCAGGCAGATGGCCAGGTGTGGAAGAACCGACCGCGGGATGTGATTCCGGCCTGCATCCCCTCGCTGGCGCTCGGGGCTTTCTGGGCGTGTCGGCACAGCAGGTCGTCGTGACCGATCGCTCCCTGTCAGAAAGCCCCGAGCGCGAGTGACGGGTGAGGCGGTGGAGGAATCGTGCGGGTAGTGGCGGCGGCAGGCTGGCACCTACACGCGAGCCGCCATCGACCGCATCAGTTTTGACGCCTCGACCACGGCGAGCGGCACGATCGCGAGGCCGAGCACGAGCGGCCAGTCGCGGCCGGGGCCGCCGGCGGCGACTTCGAATACGGGCTGCGTCGGCGGGAGCGTGACGACGACCGCCTGCAGGAGCGCGGAGACCGCCACGGCGAGCAGCAGCGCCGGATTTCCGAAGAAGCCGAGTTGCAACGCCGTAAGGCGGTCGCTGCGGCAGCCGACCGCGAACAAGAGCTGCGCGAAGGCCGCCACGCAGAAGGTGACCGTGCGGGCGTGCTCGAGGCGGGCGTCGTCGCCGCCCCATGAAAGCCAGAATCCCGCCACGCACGCGGCCGCCACCAGGCCGCCGTGGACCACGATCTCCAGCCCGCGGCGCCACGGAATCACCGCCTCGTGCGGGGGCCGGGGCGGCCGCCGCATGATGTCGGGCTCCGGCGGCTCGACGCCGAGGGCCAGCGCCGGCAGGCCGTCGGTCACGAGGTTCAGCCAGAGGATCTGGATCGCGGCGAGGGGCGGCGGCCAGCCCGCGACCGCCGCCACAAGCATCAGGATCACCTCGCCGGCATTGCACGACAGCAGGTAGTGCATGAACTTCTGGATGTTGTCGTAGATCCCCCTCCCCTCCTCCACCGCGGCCACGATCGAGGCGAAGTTGTCGTCGGTGAGCACCATGTCGGCCGCCTCGCGGGTGACGTCGGTGCCGGCGATACCCATCGCGATCCCGATGTCGGCGGCTTTCACCGCCGGGGCGTCGTTGACGCCGTCGCCGGTCATGGCGACCACGTGGCCGAGCCGCTGCAGCGCCCGCACGATCCGCAGTTTGTGCTCGGGCGACACGCGGGCGTAGACATCCGCATCGGCGGCCACCGCGGCAAGCGCCGCGTCGTCGAGGGTGTCGATCTCGAGCCCGGTCACCGCCCGTGACGCCGCCGCGGCGAGCCCGAGCTCGCGGCCCACGGCCAGGGCCGTGGCGGGATGGTCCCCGGTGATCATCACGGGCCGGATCCCGGCGGAGCGGCAGCGATCGACGGCCACCTTCGCCTCCTCGCGAGGAGGATCGATCATCCCAACGAGGCCCACGAACACGAGCTCCCGCTCGATGTCGGCCGGATCGCCAGCGAGCGGCTTGGCGTGGGGCATGGCCCGCCATGCGAATGACAGCACCCGCAGCGCCCGGCCTGCAAGGCCCGCAGCGGCCGCGATGATCTCGCCGCG
>JAGWWA010000051.1 GCA_018970605.1 Planctomycetota bacterium
TGATCACGCTCGGCTCCCTGACGCTCAATGCCTCCAGCACGACACTGATCGAGGTGACCTCGGCCGGCACGCGGGGCATCGACTACGACGCGATCGACGTCACCGGGGCCGGCGGCCTCACCTACGGCGGCACGATGTCGCTGGCGTTCGGCGGTTCGGCACTGCCCGACAACACGGTGCTCACCGTGTTCGGCTTCACCGGCACGCCGAGTTCGTCGTTTGCCGGCATCTCCTCCACCGGCTACTACGCCGGCACTTGGTCGAGCCTCGGCGGCGGCGACTGGCAGATCGCCAGCGGCTCCCAGACCGCCACGTTCAGCCAGTCGGCCGGCACGATCACGATCGTGCCCGAGCCGACCTCGTGCGTAGCCCTGGTTGCCGGCATCGGCCTCGGGATCCTGGTGCTGCGGCGGCGGCAGACTGTGAGGGAGTGATCCGGGGACGTCCAAGGGCTTTGCGTGGCCGCCGTCCAAGCCCACCGCCATGAGGCGTGGGGCGAACCACCACGCGATGCGGCGTCCCGCGCGATCCGCCCGCGGCCTCACGGCGGGTCGGCTTTCACGTGCCATGCACTCGGGCGCGAGGGTCACGGGTGACCGGTCTGACGGCCCAGACGCAGGCTCCTACTCGTCGATCGTCAGCGGCACCAGCCGCACAGGACCGAGCAGCCCCGACGGCTGCAGCGGCCAGTCGGCGGCGTCGAACGGCTTGTAGTGCACATCGACGAAGTTGATCTCGTGAAAGTTCTTCCAGGCCACGCCACGCGTCTCCAGATCACGGATCCTGTTGGCAGCGACGTTCGTCACCTCGATCGACAGCGTGTTGCGACCCGGCCGCGCGGCGCCTCCAAGCCGTGTCCTGAAGGGCACGCTCCAGAGCGTGTCGATCTCGCGGCCGTTGACGCTCACCCGCGCCACCTCGCGGACGTCGCCCAGGTCGAGCAGCCAGTCGCCGGCCGGCGCCGCCGGGAGGTCAAACGCCACCTCGTACCGCGCGGTGCCGGCGAAACGCTCCCACTCGCCCCCCTGGTCGGTCCACGTGCCAAGGTGATCGATCCCGACCGCTCGCGGCAGTTCCGGACCGCCGGCGAGCGGCGTCACGCTCCAACGACCGACGAGCGGCACGGCCTCGCCATCCGGTTCCGCATACCGCCATGGCTCGCCGTCGGCCTGCCGTGCGCCGAAGGTGCGGATGAAGATCGATTCTCCCGGATCCACCTGCAGCCGGACCTCGGGCCGATCCGTGCCCCGCGTGGCTGCGACGCCGCTGTGGCCGTTCCGCGCGTCCATCAGCACCGCCGACTTGAGTGACGTTCCCAACGGCACCCAGCCGTCGAACGGTTCCGCCCCGAGGTTCGCGAGAAAATAGAGGTGGCCATCAGCGGTCTTCCGCCGGAGGCAGCCAAGGCCGCGCGTGGCCACGGGCTCGATGCGTGCGCCCGCGTGCATCGCCACGCCGGCCGCGTCGGCAACCACCACGACGCGACCCATGCCGATCTCCGCCCTTCGCGGTCCACGATCCTGCTCCGGCCAGTGGAGCCGGGCCAACTCGGCAGCAAGTGCCGCCCGCCGCTCCTGCAGCCGCCCGAGCCCCGGCACGTCTTCCGGCACACCACCCACGAAGATCACGATGCCTCCCGCCTCGGCATGGTCGAGGAGCGTCCGCAGCGTGTCGTGCGGCACGAGTCGGCACGGGGGCACGACGACGGCGCGGTAGCGCGACGCCTCCGTGAGCAGCGCATCGGAACACAAGTCGAACGAGAGCCCCGCGTCGAGCAGGCTCTGCGCCAGCAGTCCTGTCGGGCTCTCCGTGAGCCAGTCGCGGCCGTGCATCGAAAAGGCCCGCTGCCAGCCCCGCGACGAATGATAGAGGTCGTGGATCGGCCAGTAGACGAGCACGTCATTGTCGGGCTCACCCGACTGAAGGAGCGACTGGGCGCGGGCGACATAGGCGTTCACCGCCCCGAACTCACGCCACAGGGGGTTCCGCGGATTGGCCTGAGTCGAGGCGTAGAACAGCCAGCCCGGCCAGGCCGCGTCGGCCGGCGAGTAGGCGGTGCCGTGATAGAACACGTGGTTGATCCCGGCGAGGAAGAGTTGGTCGATCTCAGGCTTCATCTGCGATGGGGCCTCGCAGAAGTGCTCCCGCATCCAGGTGAACGTTTCCGACGACGCCCGCGGCCGCCGGGCGAGGTGGGCGGCCGACGAGGCGAGGCGGGTGACGAGCGGTTGCGGAAGGTTTTTGCCGATCTGCCGCTCGTCCCGGCGATAGCCGGGGATCGCGAATCGGCTCGCGCCGAAGACCTCGGTCTCGGGCACATCGGCCAGCGCATAGAGGTCGATGAGATTGGCAGGGGCGCCATGGGCCTGCTCGCGGGCCTCGCAGCCCAGACTGTGACACCAGTCCACCCAGACCTTCAGGTAGTCCAGATGGAGCTTGGCGAGCGTCGCCCGATAGTCGGACTTCACGCGGGCCACCGTCTCGGCATCCCCATCGCCCTCGAGCGCACGCCGCTGCGAGTCAAGGTCGTAGCCATGCATCTCGCGAAACGCCTTCGGCACTTCGGGCGACCAGTTCGCCTGATACTCGAACGAGTCGTGGAACTGGCCGTGGATGGCCCCCCTGGGCAGTGGCGACAGTGCCTCGGTGAACGGCTCGAGGTATCGCCGCGCCGCCGCCGGCGAGAAGGGATTCACCACGAACCCCTCGCCACCGGGCGCCGACCGCTTCACCTTGAACCGCGTCGGCTGCGGGTCGAATCGGCCCTCCTTGCCGGCGATCCTCAGTTCCGCATCGTCGGGCCCCACGTGAGGTCCACCGAACGGCCAGCCGGTACCCGTCGCCATGTCCACGCCGAGGCCGAGCCGGGCAGCCTCGGCGCAGGTGAACTCCAAGGCTGCGACGTACTCCGGCGACAGGAACGGCAGGAACCGTTCCTCGGCCCCCTTGGCCCCGTAGATCGGCGTGATCTCCACGCCGCCGAAGCCCGCCGCGGCGATCGCCTCCAACTCAGCGGTGAGATTCCGCTTGTCGACCGCGCTGCCCAGCCACCACCACCGCGTCCACGGCCGGCACTCGGCCGTGACCGCGGGCCACGAGGTGTCGCGACCGCCGTCGGCACGCACGCCTCCCGCCGACAGGACCAAGGCAACGGCTACCGCACATCTGATGAACAGGGTGGTCATGATGGCCTCGCGAACTCGACGGTATGCTGACGGCATGACGAAGCGGACACAGCCTCCCGGCATTCGCCTTTCACCACGGGTCTTGAGCATGCGCATGCGATTGGTGGTCCTCGTGAGTGCCATCTGCCTGATGGCGACCGCCGTGCGCGCGGATCGGCAGATGGAAAACCTGTCTCGTGGAATCGTGGCCGTGCCACGGCCGGAAGGGGGCGTCTTCGTGGGCTGGAGACTGTTCGGCACCGACCCCGACACCATCGCCTTCAACGTCTACCGGCGATCCGCCGACGGTACGGCCGTGAAGGTCAATCGGGAGCCGGTCACGGAAGCAACCTGCTTCGTCGACGACGCCGCGGCGGATGCGACCGGGCTCTCGTACCACGTCCGGACGGTGAGCGACGGCGTGGAGGGACCGGCCAGCCGCGAGGTGGCCGCGTGGCGGCAGGACTATGTCGAGATTCCACTCCAGGCGATCGACGGCTATCGCCCCGGCGACGCCTCCGTGGCCGACCTCGACGGCGACGGTGAACTCGAGATCGTTCTGCACCAGATCTCGCGGCCGCGCGACAACGGCACGGCGGGTGTCACGGGTGCACCGGTATTCGACGCCTACGAGATGGATGGCACGCTGCTCTGGCGAATCAACCTGGGCAGAAACATCCGCGAAGGAGAGCACTACTCGCAGTTCATGGTCTACGACCTCGATGGTGACGGCCGCGCCGAGGTCGCCTGCAAGACGGCCGATGGCGGCGTCGATGGCGTGGGCACTCCGATCGGCGACCCGGACAAGGACTGGCGCACACTCCAACCCGGATCGACCCGCGACGGCAGGATTCTCGACGGCCCCGAGTATCTCACCGTGTTCGACGGCGCGACCGGGCGGGCGCTCGCCACCACCGAGTACGTTCCGACACGCGATCCGATCGACGGCTGGGGAGGCATCGGCGGCAACGCCGGCAACGACTCGTACGGGAACCGCTGCGACCGCTTCCTGGCATGCGTCGCCTACCTCGACGGCGAGCGGCCGAGCCTGGTGACCTGCCGCGGGGTGTATGGTCGCATCGCGATCGTCGCCTGGGACTGGCGCGACGGACGACTCGACCGCCGCTGGGTCTTCGACTCCGGCATCAGCCATCCGCCCTACGACGACGCCTCGCCCTATTCGGGCATGGGCGGACACTCGCTCGGGGTCGGCGACGTGGACGGTGATGGACGCGATGAGATCGTCTACCAGGCGATGGTGGTCGATGACGACGGCACGGGGCTCTACTCCACCGGCCTGCGGCACGGCGACGCGATGCACCTGGCCGACATCGATCCCGACCGGCCAGGCCTGGAGGTGTTCACGGTCCAGGAGAACGAGGACGACGTCGAGCGGTTCCAGACACCGGGCGCCGCGCTCCGCGACGCCTCGACGGGCGAGATTCTCTGGAGCCACAGCCCGATGGTCGACGTGCCGGCGGGCCTGGCGGCCGACATCGACCCGACGCATCGGGGCCTGGAATCCTGGGGGGGGCCCGGCGGCGTGCGGGACGCGCGAGGCAACGAGATCGGCGGCCAGCCGCGCGAGGTCGACTGGTGCATCTGGTGGGATGGCGATCCCCTCCGCGAACTGCTCTCGCCAGGCCGCGACTGGGGCGCGACCCGTCGTTTCGCCTCGGGCTCGCGACGGCCCATGGCTCCCCAGGGAGCGACCCGCATCAGCAAGTGGAACTGGACCACCGGCCGCAGCGATCCGCTCTTTCAGTGCGAGGCGACGGGAGTGCCCCGCGGGCCCGCGCTGCTGGGCGACATTGCCGGCGACTGGCGGGAGGAGATGCTGCTGGTGGCCCCCGGGGGCGGGGCGCTGCGGCTCTACACCACCACGATTCCGACCACGCATCGGTTGGTGACCCTGCTGCACGATCCTCAATATCGCCTCGGCCTTGCGTGGCAAAACGTGGTCTACAACAAGCCGCCGCACCCGAGCTTCTATCTCGGCGACGGAATGCCACAGCCCCCGCGATCCGCCATCCGCCTGGTGGGTGACGGCGAGGCACCGGTCAGTCACCGGCGCGACTGACCTACGCCGAGTCTGCGGTTCGAATCAGAGTCGTCCTATTGGCGGATCCGCCAATAGGACGGCGTTGATGGCGTCGGATTGCGATGAGGATGCAGCACCGGCGACTGCCCCCGCCTGCGGGTCACGATTAAGATCGCTGCATGGGGACACACCGGCCATCCGCTGCTCGCCGTGGTGGCGACCGACGACGCCTTCAGCGCAACACCCTGGCGTGTGAACCGCTCGAGTCGCGACGCCTGCTGAGCACGACCACCCTCTACCCGGTCGCCGACACGTACACGCGGTCTGGCGTCAACGCAGGCACTTCCCAGACGCTCCTCGTCACCGACAACAACGGCGCGGGCGGCGACTTCATGGCCTATCTCCGCTTCGATCTTTCGGGCATCGATCTGACCGGCGTCACCAACGCCTATCTCACGCTCCACAAGATCGGCGGCGATACGATCGTCGCCGATCGGTTCGACGTGTTCGGCTTGAGGAACATCGCGGGCAACACGCCCCAGAACTGGAGCGAGACGACGCTGGCCACGGCAGGCCTGGGGTCTGAATACACCGCCACGGGTGGCAACTACGTCGATCTCACGCGGGTGGTGAAGCTCGATTGCGACGGCACCAGCGGCGCGAATGTCATCGAACAGGTGAGCAACAGCGGCTCGCCGCAGCACCTCTCCGGCGTCGATGTGGTGCAGTTCCTGCGGGATCGCAAGGCCGACGGCGGCCTCGCGACCTTCATCACGCTGGTGGACGCCGGGGCGAGCCGCAGTTGGAGCTACGGTTCCCGGGAGAACGCGACCGTCTCGCTCCGGCCGACGCTCCGAATCGAACACACGCCGGCCTACCAGCAGGCCGCGAGCACGCCCGCCCGGCAGATGGAAGCCCTCGACCGCGGCCTGATAGCCCTGCGACGGGCGACGTCGCAGGTCTACCTCGGGTGGCGGCTGCTCGGCACCGATCCGGCGACGGTCGGATTCAACGTCTATCGCTCGGCCAACGGTGGCACCGCGGTGAAGCTCACGTCCTCCCCGATCACCAGCTCCACGAACTACGTCGACACCACATTCTCTTCGACAGCCAGCAATACCTACTTCGTGCGCCCCGTCGTCGGCGGTGTCGAGCAGGCCGCGAGCGAGACAGTCGCCCTGCCCGCAAACGCCTCCCTCCAGCAATACCTCACTGTCCCGCTCGACATCCCGCCGGGCGGCCAGGTTCCCGACGCGGCCACTCCGGGCCAGTTCGTTTCCTACACCTACACCGCGAACGACGCGTCGGTCGGCGATCTCGACGGCGACGGGGAATACGAGATCGTGCTCAAGTGGAGCCCGACGAACGAATCCAACGGTGCTGCCGCCGCGTTCACGGGCAGCACGATCTTCGACGCCTACAGGCTCGACGGCACGAGACTCTGGCGGATCGACCTCGGCAGGAACATCCGTTCGGGCGCCCAGTACGCTCCGTTTCTGGTCTACGATCTCGATGGCGACGGCAGGGCCGAGGTGGTGAGCCGGACGATGCCCGGCACCAAGGACGGACTGGGGCGGAACGTGATCCTGGCGGGCGACGACCCGAATGCCGACTACCGCAACAGCTACGGACGGATCACCACGGGGCCGGAATACCTGACCGTGTTCAGCGGCGCGACCGGCGCGGCCATGGCCACGGTGCCGTTCACGCCGGACCGCCAGGACATCTCGACCTGGGGCGACGACTACGGCCACCGGGGCGAGAACCTGATGCTGGCGCCGGCCTACCTCGACGGCAGCCGGCCGAGCATCGTCGTGGGACGCGGCGTCTTCACCCCGAGTGGCACCTTCCCGGCCCGCAACGAACTCACGGCCTGGAACTGGAGGGGCGGGGCCCTCAGGCAGCAGTGGTGGTTTCGCGGGGACATCGGCATCAACGGCGACGTCAACAGCGAGTACGTCGGCCAGGCCAACTACACCATGATCCCGGCCGACGTGGACGGCGACGGAAAGGACGAGATCGTCTATGGGGCGATGGTCGTCGACGACGACGGCACGGGCCTCTACTCGACGGGCCGCGGCCATGGTGACGCTCTCCACGTCGCCGACATGGATCCGACGAACCCGGGCCCCGAGGTGTTCATGCCGCACGAGTGGACGAGCCTCGGCAACCACACCACCGCGACGCTCCGTGATGCCGCCACCGGCAGTCTCCTGGCGGCACCGCTCGTCGCGCCGGCCGATGTGGCCGCGGGATCCTTCCCCGACGTGGGCCGCGGCATCGCCCTCGACATCGACCCCGCCTACCCGGGCTACGAGTTCTGGGACAGCTACGACCCGGACATTTACGACGTGCACGGCAACGCGATCTACGCGAAGCCCTCCAACATGCACGTCAACTTCGGCGTCTGGTGGGACGCCGACCTGCTCCGCGAGACGCTCGACAACACCACGATCAGCGACTGGAACTACACGACGCACGGGCGTTCGAACCTCGTGTCGTTCGCCAACAGCGGGATCAACAACTCCTCCGGGCTTTCCGCCAACAATGGCACCAAGAGCACGCCCTGCCTCTCGGGTGACATCCTCGGCGACTGGCGGGAGGAGGTGATCTGGCGGACGAGCGACAACACGGCCCTGCAGATCTGGTCGACGACGACCACGGCGACGAACCGCATCACCACCCTGATGCACGACTCGCAGTACCGGGAGGCGATCGCCTGGCAGAACGTGGGCTACAACCAGCCCCCGAATCCGAGCTTTTTCCTGGGTGCCGGAATGGCTGCCGCGCCCACGCCGCACATCTACACGGTGACCTCCATGCCCAATGCCGCGCCGACGGCGATCGAGTTGTCGCCGCGCACGATCGCCGAGAGCGCCGGAGCAGGAGCGGCCGTGGGGCTGTTCATGACCACCGATGTGGACGCGGACGACGCCTTTTCCTACGCGCTGGTACCCGGCACGGGCGACACGCACAACGCGTCGTTCACGATCGTCGGCAACCAGCTCGTCACGGTCGTGAACCTCGACTACGAGGCAGGGCCCACCCGATCGATCCGTGTGCGGAGCACCGACGCAGGCGGCCTGTTCGTCGAGGCGACGTTCGTGATCACGGTGACCGACGTGATGGACGATTACATCATCACCGTCGCGGCGAGCCAGCAGCTCACCGATCCCGTGCTCCCGGCGGGCCTGTTCCGGCTCGTGAAGCGCGGTGCCGGCACGCTCACGATCACGAGGTCCAACACCTACGCCGGGGGCACCGTGGTCGAGGCCGGGGGCCTCGTGGTGCGTGTCTCCGACGCCCTGGGGTCGGGTGGCTGGGATGTGCGCAGCGGGGCGTCCATGACCGTCCAACTCGCGACCCCCGGAACCGGCATCGCGGTGCCGGCACTCGCCGTGGCCGCCGCCACCCCGCGGGCGAAGCTCGACGTCGGCACCAGCCAGATGACCGTCGCCGGCGGGCTGACCGTCGAAGCGCTGGTGGAATCGCTCCGTGCCGGGCGGGGCGACGGCTCCTGGTCGGGCGGCGGTGGGATCACATCGGCGGCGGTCGCGGCGGATGTCGCCGGCGGCCAGCCGCGTGCCGTGGGCTGGCGGGACAACGGCGCCGGCGCCTTCACCATCGGATATGCGGCGGCCGGCGACACGAATCTCGACGGCGTCATCGACATCCTCGACGCGGCAGGAATGCTCGCCGCGGGGAAGTTCGACACCGGCACCGCCGCTGGATGGGCGGAGGGCGACTCCACCTACGACAACGTGGTCGACATCCTCGACATCGCCGAGTTCATCGGAACCGATCTCTTCGACAAGGGGGGTACCCTGACGGCCGCGCCACCAGTCGCCATGGCGAAAGCCCCAACCACGTCGCCCCCGACGACGCTGACAGCCGTTGAGACGGCCTTCGTCGCCATGGCGTTCCAGGAGCCCGCGCCGGCCAGGAAGCGCGCGGCCCGCGCACCACGGTAAGAAGCCGGCATCGTGCCTCGCACCTCGCCACGACCGCCCCCGCACCCACGCCGGACTGGCGATGGGAGCGGCAAGTCCGTGCCGCACAACACGTTGCGCAAATCCGACCGCCCGTTGCCCGTCGTTTGGCCGCGTGCTACGTTTAAGGGGTGTTTGGATCGTGAACGGCGGAGCGCAACGCCGATTCCTTGGTTCGTCTTGCGGAGTGCCCTGGCCTCAGGTCCGGGTATGTCGGCAACGAGGATGTCGTATGCGTCGCTCAACACAGAGAGTTCTCCTCTCGCTCGCGCTTGTTGCGCTCACGTGCGCCGCCTCGGCGGGTGAAACGCTGTTCAACGCCGACATCCGTCCGCTGCTGGTGGAGAACTGCTTCTCGTGCCACGGTGCCGACTCGGCCTCGCGGCAGGCCGGCCTCCGGTTGGACCGTCGCAACGAGGCCGTCGAGTCGGGTGCCATCGCCCCGGGCGACCCTGATTCGAGCATCATGCTCGATCGCATCTTCTCCGACGACCCAGAGGAGGTGATGCCGCCCCCGGCGACGAAGAAGGTGCTGACGGCGGACCAAAAGGAACTCCTCAAGCGCTGGATCGCCGAGGGCGCCGAATACCAGCCGCACTGGTCCTTCATCCCCCCGGTACGTCCCGAGCCACCGGTGGTGAAGAACGAGGCATGGGTCAGAAACCCGATCGACTCGTTCATCCTCTCGCGGCTCGAAGCGGAAGGGCTCCAGCCTGCCCCCGAGGCCGATCGCCGCACGATCGCCCGACGGGTCGCGCTCGATCTCACCGGACTGCCCCCCGACCCTGCGGTGGTCGATGCCTTCGTCGCCGACCCCGCCCCCGACGCCTACGAACGCCTCGTCGACTCGCTCCTGGCGAGCCTCGAATGGGGCGAACACCGCGGCCGCCACTGGCTCGACTACGCCCGCTATGCCGACACGCACGGCATCCACATCGACAACTATCGCGAGATGTGGACCTACCGCCAGTGGGTCGTGGCCGCCTTCAATCGCAACATGCCGTTCGATCAGTTCACGATCCTGCAACTGGCCGGCGACCTCGTGCAGGATCACGGTCCCAACGCGTCTCCCGATCAGATTCTCGACAACCGGATCGCCAGCGGCTTTAACCGCTGCAACATCACGACGAGCGAAGGGGGGGCGATCGACGAGGAGTATCTCGTGCTCTACGCGCGGGATCGCACCGAGACCACCTCCGCCGTCTGGATGGGGCTGACGACCGGCTGTGCCGTCTGCCACGACCACAAGTTCGATCCGCTCTCGCAGCGCGAGTTCTACGAACTCGCCGCCTTCTTCAACAACACGACGCAGAAGGCGATGGACGGCAACGTCCGAGACACGCCCCCGATCCTCGCCGTGCCCGCCCCCGAAGACCGGCCCCGCTTTGCGGAGCTCGAAAAGAAGATTCCGGAAGCGAAGGCCGCCGTCGAGGCCCGCAGGGAGGCCGCCCGCCCAGAGTTCGAGTCCTGGGTGAGAGGACTGGTGCCGGAGTCGATTCCCGCCGATCCGCTCCGCGAGACGCCGCTGGTCGCCCTGCCGTTCGCCGAGGCCGCGGGCTCATCGACCCGGGCCTCGCTCCTGGGCAAGGAGATCGACGTGCCGCTCACGGCGGCCACGACGTGGCAGGCCGGGCCGCAGCGGTCGCCCGCCATCCTGCTCGACGGCAGGGCCGCCGAGCTCCCCAGCGGCGGTGACTTCGAGTGGAACGAGCCCTTCAGCGTGACGTTCTGGCTGCGGCCCTCCGGCACCTCCAAGCCGGGGTCCGTGATCGCTCGCATGGACGAGGCACCCGCCAACCAGGGATGGGATGTCTGGCTCGACAACCGGCGGATCGCCATGCACCTGTCCCACTCCTGGCCGGAGCACGGCCTCAAGGTCGTCGCCGGTGAGCAACTCCCGGTCGATGCATGGACGTTCGTGGCGGTCACGTACGACGGCTCCGGCAAGCCGGAGGGTGTGACGATCTCCTACGACGGCACCCCGCGGAAAACCGAGGTGAAAAAGCAGTCGCTCGGCGAGAAGTCGATCAAGACATCGGCAGGGCTGACCATCGGCAGCAGGTCGAAGGGCGGGTTTCTCCGCGGCGTCGGCCTCGCTGACCTCTCGATCTGGGGACGGGCGCTGCCGGCCGAGGAGGTGGCTGCAAGCTGGCGGGCGCGCCGACTCCAGTCCATCGTGCCCCTGCCGGCCGACGAGCGGGTCGCGGCGGCGGGCGATCTCTACGGCGGCTGGCTGTCGTCTGACGAGCAGCACAAGACGCTTGCCGCCGCCGTGGGAACGCTCGAGGCCGAGATGGCCGAGATCAAGAAACGGGGCACGATCGCCCACGTCATGCATGAGAAGCCCGAGATGGCGAAGGCCCACGTGCTCGAACGCGGCGAATATGACAAGCGGAAGGACGAGGTCCAGCCGGAGACACCCGACATTCTGCCGCCATTTCCTGAGGCGCTGCCGAGGAATCGGCTCGGGCTCGCCCAATGGCTGCTCCTGCAGGATCATCCGCTCACCACCCGCGTGACGGTGAACCGGTTCTGGCAGGAGGTGTTTGGCACGGGCCTCGTGAGGACGAGCGGCGACTTCGGGATCACCGGTGAGCTTCCAAGCCACCCCGAACTCCTCGACTGGCTGGCGGTCGAGTTCCGCGAGACGGGCTGGGACGTCAAGCGGCTCTTTCGGCTGATCGTGACCAGCGCCGCCTATCGGCAGGCCGCGAGAACCACGCCCCACAAGCTCGCCAAGGATGCGGCCAACCGACTCCTTTCCCGCGGGCCGCGATTTCGCATGGACGCCGAAATGGTCCGCGACCACGCCCTCGCCGCCAGCGGTCTGCTGGTCCGGCAGATCGGCGGGCCGAGCGTGCGTCCCTACCAGCCCGAGGGCGTCTGGGAGGCGGTCGCCATGGACAACAGCGACACGCGAAAATACGTCCGTGACAAGGGCGAGGGGCTCTACCGTCGCAGCATGTACTGGTTCTGGAAACGGTCGGCGCCGCCGGCCTCGATGGACATCTTCAACGCCCCGTCGCGGGAAAGCTGCTGCGTGAAGCGGGAGCGGACCAACACGCCGCTGCAGGCCCTCGTGACGCTCAACGACCCGCAGTTCGTGGAGGCGGCGCGAGCCCTCGCCGACCGGGCACTGGAACTCGCTGCCGGCGACGACGACCGGCGGCTCGAGTTCATCGCCGAACGGCTCCTCGCGCGACGATTCTCCGCCGAGGAACTGGCCGTCGTGAAGAAATCGCTCGCCGACCTCGTGGCCTGGTACACCGAGCACCCCGACGAAGCGAAGCAGCTGATCGTCGTCGGCGACTCGAAGCCCCGGGCGACCGATGCCGTCCAACTCGCCAGCTGGACGATGCTCACCAACGAGCTCATGAATCTCGACGAGGTCCTGTGCAAATGAATCCTCCGATTCGCTCGCCCCTCGATGAACTCGGCCTGAACCTCACCCGCCGTCGCTTTTTCGAGCAGGGCAGCCACCTGCTCGGGGGCGCGGCGCTTGCGGCGCTCGCCGCCCAGGACGTCGTCCGCGGCGCGGCCTCCGCGAGCCCGGCCTTCGACCGGGTGCCCGGCGCGATCGGCCCGCACTTTGCCCCCAAGGCGAAGCACGTCATCTATCTGCACATGGTCGGCGGCCCGCCGCAGCAGGACCTCTTCGACTACAAGCCGAAGATGGACGACTGGTACGACAAGGACCTCCCCGAGAGCATCCGCAACGGCCAGCGGCTCACCACGATGACGTCGGGGCAAAAGCGGTTTCCGATCGCGCCTTCGAAGTTTTCATTCAGCCAGCGCGGCGAGTGCGGGATGTGGATGTCGGAACTCCTGCCTTGGACCGGCAAGATGGCCGACGAGATGTGCTTCATCCGGAGCATGCACACCGAGGCCATCAACCACGAACCCGCCATCTGCTACATGCAGACGGGCAACCAGATCGTCGGCCGCCCGTGCCTCGGCTCGTGGACGAGCTACGGCCTCGGCAGCCTCAACAGCGATCTGCCCACGTTCGTCGTGCTCGTGGCCCGGTCAACGAAGCCGGAACAGCCCCAGGCGATCGGTGCCCGGCTCTGGTCGAGCGGGTTTCTGCCGGGCGAATACTCGGGTGTGAGCTTCCGGAGCGCCGGTGACCCGATCCTCTACATCAACAACCCGCCGGGCGTGTCGGATGCCGTCCGCCGCACCACGCTCGACGGCCTCCAGGCCCTGAACCAGCGGACCCTCGAGCAGATCGGCGACCCGGAAACGCGGACGCGAATCGCGCAGTACGAGATGGCCTTCCGGATGCAGGCCAGCGTGCCGGAACTCACCGCCATCGCGAACGAACCGGCGAGCACGCTCGCCCTCTACGGAGACCAGGTGACAAACCCCGGCTCGTTCGCCAACTCCGTCCTGATGGCCCGGCGGATGGTCGAGCGGGGCGTGCGGTTCGTGCAGATCTACCTCAATCATTGGGACACCCACGCCAACGTCGTGGGCCGACTGATCAACGGCTGCAAGGACATCGACCAGCCGTGCTACGGACTCGTGCAGGATCTCAAGGCCCGCGGACTGCTCGACGACACGCTCGTGATCTGGGGGGGCGAGTTCGGCCGCACCGTCTACTCGCAGGGCGGCCTCTCGAAGGAGAACTACGGCCGCGACCATCATCCACGATGCTTCACGATGTGGATGGCGGGCGGCGGCGCAAAGGGGGGCACCATCCACGGCGAGACCGACGACTTCTCCTACAACATCGTGAAGGATCCTGTGCACATCAGGGACTTCCACGCCACGGTCTTGCACCTGCTCGGTTTCGATCACGAGCGGTTCACGTACCGTCATCTCGGCCTCGACCAGCGGCTCACCGGTGTCGAGCGTGCCCGCGTGGTGACCGACCTGCTCGCCTGATCCGGTGGTTTTTCACAGATTCGTTGCGCAACCACGCGTGGTGATCAGCGGAAACGGCGGGATATACTGCCGATTCCCTTATGACGCGGCGATGATCGCGCTGTTCCGAGAGAGCTTGCTCCGCGGGAGTCTCTGATGCCCTGTTCGTCATCATCTCGTGATCCCGGGCGTGATCCCGGCCGTAGACGCGTCGTGAGAGCCGCCTGCTTCGTCCCGCTGCTGCTGGCCCTCGCCGCCACGCGTCTCCCTGGAGCCGACGACAAGGACCCGCCACAAGAGAATGATCCGTTCGCCACGGCTCGCGAAATCCTGGCCATTCCACCGCGTCCCGCCCGCCCGGCGCTGCCTCCCAGCCGGCTCCCCCTCGAGGTGCTCGACGGCGAGCGGATCGCCTTTCTCGGCAACTCCACCGCCGAACGCATGAACCTCTTCGGCCACTTCGAGGCTCTCCTGCACCAACGATTTCCCGGCAAGCATCTCGTCGTCCGCAACTTCGCCCGCCCTGCCGACGAGGTCGGCAACCGCCAGCGGCCGGGCGACTACACGAAGCTCGACGATCCCGTGGCCGCCTTCGGCGCCGACACCTACCTGCTCTTCTTCGGGTTCAACGAGTCGTTCGCCGGCCCGGGGGGCGTGGCGAAGTTTACGGCCGGCTACGAGAAGCTCCTCGATGAACTCGCGAGTCAGTATCCCCGCGACGACACGAAGGCAAAGCCGCGGTTCGTGATCGTGTCGCCGATCGCGGTCGAGGCCAGCGGCAGTCCCTACCTGCCAGACGCCGAGCAGCAGAACGAGTCGCTCGCCCTCTACCGAGACGCCGCCAAGGCCGTCGCCGAGAGGCGCGGGCTCGCCTTTGTCGATCTCTTCGATGCCACACGAAAGGACTTCGCGGCGGAGCCGGGCCTCCAGCACACGATCAACGGCTGCCACGTCAACGAGGCCGGCGACGCCTTCGTCGGCGGCCTGCTCGACCGCTGCCTGTTCGGCGGCCCCGCCTCGAACCAGCTCGCTGCGGTCGCGTTTGAGACGCTCCGCGCCGCGGTCAACGACAAATCGTGGGTGCACATGCAGGACTACCGGATGGTGAACGGCTGGTATGTCTACGGTGGCCGTCGCACGTTCGATACGGAAACCTTCCCGCGTGAGTACGCGAAGATCCGCGGCATGGCGGCCGTCCGCGACGCCCGCATCTGGAACATCGCCGAGGGCAGACCCGTCGCCGGCACGCCCGACGACTCCGCCACGGGTGACCTGATCGTGCCGAAGACCAGGTTCGGTGAACCCGGGCAGGCCTACAGCGAGAACAAGGAGGGCGGGCCGACGATCCTGCCGCCCGACGACCTGATCAAGACCTGCACGATGCCCCCCGGCTTCGAGATGAAGCTCTTTGCCGACGAGACGACGTTTCCCGAAATCGCCAAACCCGTGCAGCTGGCCTTCGATTCGAAGGGCCGCCTCTGGGTCTCGACGATGCCGAGCTATCCGCAGTGGAAGCCGGGTGATCCGCCGCCGGCCGACAAGCTCGTGATCCTGGAAGACACCGACGAGGATGGCACCGCCGACAAGAGCACGGTGTTCTACGACAAGCTGCATTGCCCGACCGGTTTCCAGTTCTTCGACGGCGGCGTGCTCGTGATGGACCAGCCGCGGATGCTCTGGCTCAAGGACACCGACGGCGACGACAAGGCCGACGTCGTGGTGCACGTGCTCGACGGCTGGGCCACGGAGGACACCCATCACACCGCCGGCGCCTTCGAGGCCAGCCCCGGCGGCCTGCTCCACATGCTCGAGGGCGTGGCGATGAGCACGGCCGTCGAGACGCCGTGGGGTCCGTTTCGCAACTACGGTTCGTCCGGGGCCTACGTCCTCGACCCACGGACATGGAAGCTTCGCCACTTCAAGACGCCCGGCTACGGCAACCCCTGGTGCTACGTCTTCAACGAGTGGGGCCAGGGCATCTGCGGCGACGGCACCGGCGCATCGCAGCACTGGGACACGCCCCTCTCGGGCGCCCAATACGGTGGCCGCAAGGGGCTCAACGCGGTGTTCGACACCGAAAAGATGCGGCCCGTCGTGGGCAGCGACTACCTCCGCACGAGGCAGTTCCCCGACGACGTCCAGGACCAGTTCATCTACGCCTGCGTGATCAACATGAACGGCATCCCGCGGTGGACGATCTCCGACGATGGCGCCGGGTACAAGGGCGAACGGGTGCGGCACGACCCAGCCGACCCCACCACGCCCTTCGACCTGCTCAAGAGCACCGACAAGCACTTCCGGCCGGTCGATCCGCAGATCGGGCCCGATGGGGCGCTCTGGTTCGGCGACTGGGCCAATCCGCTGATCGGCCACATGCAATACAGCCAGCGCGATCCAAACCGCGACCACGTCAAGGGGCGGATCTACCGGCTCTTCTACACGCAGAAGCCGCTGATCGCCCCCGAGACGCAGTTCGGCAAGTCGACCCGCGAGGTCCTGGATCAGCTCAAGGCGGTCGAATGGCGGACGCGATATCGCGCCCGGGCCGACCTCCAGTCGCGCTCGCGGGACGAGGTGCTCTCCGCGGCACAGCAGTGGCTGGGCGCGATCGGCTCCGATCCCCACGCCGACCGCCTGAAGACGGAAGTCCTCTGGCTCCAGCAGAGTTTTCATGCCGTGGATCCAGGCCTCCTCGGCGACCTCCTGCAGGCCGCCACACCGGAGGCCAGGGCCGCGGCCACGCGGGTGCTCGCCGACGAGCGGGACCGGATTCCGGGCGCCGTCTCCCTGCTGACGGCGCGGGCCACCGATGCCCATCCACGCGTCCGCTGCGAGGCGGTCCGCGGCCTGAGCTTCATCCCCAACCTCGACGCCATGAAGGCGGTGATCGCCGCGGCCAACGTGGAACCGACCGACCGCTACGTCGACTACACGTGCGATGCGGCGCTGGGAGCGAACATCCGCGTCTGGCGAAGCGAGTACGACACCGGCCGATTCGTGACGGCCAATTCTCGGGCTGAGAAAATCATCGACAGCGTGCTCGGCCTGGAGAGGAAGGCCCAGGAGATCGTGCCTTATCTCGCCATTCTCACCAGCAAGGATCCGCAGCCCGAGGAGGCCAGAAACAAGGCGATGCAGGCCCTCGCCGACGTCACGGGAGGCGACCGCCAAAACGGCAAGGTGGTGTTCCGCCGCGTCTGCGTCGCGTGCCACAAGGTGTTCAAGGAAGGATCTGACTTTGGTCCCGGGATGGACGGCATTGGAAAGCGGCTCTCGGCCTACAAACTGGTCGAGTCGGTGATCCATCCCAACGCCGAGGTCGCCGAGAAGTATCTCTCCACGTCGGTCCTCACCAATGACGGCCGAAGCATCGTCGGCCTGCTCGTCAGCGAGACACCGGAGGAGGTCGTGATCTTCGACGGCAAAGACCAGAAAAAGATCCCGGTCGCCGAGATCGACGAGCGGACGCAACTCCGGCAGAGCAGCATGCCCGAGGGCCTCGCGGCCACGCTCTCACCCAACGAGTTTCTCGACGTGATCACGTTCCTCAAGAGCCTCAAGTAAGCACGGTGCATCGCGAAACGGCCCATGAAGCCCCAAGCGAATCGTGGAGCCCGCTGCGGACGCGGCCAACGCCGTGAGGCGTGGGGGGCGGCCAGGCACGGCGCGGTGCCCAACGTCTCGCGCCCAATGGCTGACGCCATTCGGCTTGGATGCGATGACGCCGAAGCGGCGATCGGCCGCACGATGCGCTCTGGTCCTTCGGCGTGGCTCCTGGCGATCATCGCCACCGTGAGCACCCCGGCCAGCGCCGTGGACTTTGCGCACGAGGTGGTGCCGATCCTGCGGAAGCACTGCGGCGAGTGCCACACCGGTGATGCCCGGCAGGGGGGCTTCTCACTCAACACCCGCGAGGATCTCGTCGCCGGCGGCGACTCCGGCACGCCCGGAATCGTCCCGGGCACGTCGGCGACCAGCGAACTCGTGGCTCGGATCACGAGCACTGATCCCGACGAGCGGATGCCGAGCGAGGGCGAGCCGCTGCCGCCCGAGGCGATCGCCGTCCTGAAAGCCTGGATCGACGACCAGGCCCCATGGGAACCTGGCTTCGCCTTCAAGGGAACGGCGTGGGAGCCGCCGCTGGCTCTGCGCGAGGTCATGCTGCCACCGGCCGTGGACGGCCGCACGAATCCTGTCGATCGCGTGGTCGATGCCGCGTTCGCGGTGCACGGCGTACCGCGGCCGCCCCGGTGCGACGACCGCACCTTCATCCGCCGGGCGAGCCTGGATCTCGTCGGCCTGCTGCCCGAACCCGGCCGGGTCGAGGCATTCGTGGCCGACACCGACCCCGGCAAGCGGACGCGGCTCGTCCGCGACCTGCTCGCCGACGATGTCGCCTACGCCGACCACTGGCTCACGTTCTGGAACGACCTTCTCCGCAACGACTACACGGGCACGGGCTACATCACCGGCGGCCGGCGGCAGATCACCACCTGGCTCCACCGGGCGCTCGCCGCCAACATGCCCTTCGATCGGTTCGTACGGGAACTCGTCTCACCGGCCGACGAGTCGCGCGGCTTCATCGACGGCATCGTCTGGCGAGGCACCGTGAACGCCAGCCAGGCCGTTCCGATCCAGTTCGCCCAGAACGTCGGCCAGACGTTCCTCGGCATCAACCTCAAGTGCGCGAGCTGCCACGACAGCTTCGTCGATCGCTGGACGCTCCGGCAGACCTACGACCTCGCCGCGATCGCCTCTGAACAGCCCCTCGAACTCGCCCGCTGCGACAAGGCGACGGGCGTGATGGCGACCCCGGCGTGGATCTTCCCCGACCTGGGGCAGATCGACCCCTCGCTGCCGCCGGCGGGCCGGCTCGCGCAGCTCGCCGAGCTCATGACGAAGCCCGAGAACGGCTGGCTGTCGCGGACGCTCACCAACCGCCTGTGGCACCGGCTCATGGGCCGTGGCATCGTGCATCCCGTCGAGAGCCTCCGCACGCGACCCTGGAGCGAGGATCTGCTCGACCTGCTCGCCGGCGACCTCGTGTCGCACGGCTGGGACGTGCGGCACCTGCTCCAGATGATCTGCACCTCGGAGGCTTACGCCGCCATCACGCCGGCCGTCGAGGGCCTGCCCCGGGGAGGTGACTACGTGTTCCGCGGTCCGCTGCCGCGGCGGATGACCGCGGAGCAGTTCACCGATGCCGTCTGGACGCTCGCGGGCACGGCCCCCGTGAAGCCCGACGCCGAAGTGGTGCGCTACGACCAGGGTTCCACGCCGGCCGATCTCCATCCGGCGGCGACGTGGATCTGGAGCAATGAGGCGGCCGAGTCGCCCCCGGACGAATCGCTGACATTCCGCACGACGTTCGACCTGCCGCAGCCGGCCGTGCACGCGGCCGTGGTCCTCGCCGCCGACAACGCAGCCACGCTCTTCATCAATGGCAAGAAGGTGGTCGCGGGAGACGACTGGCAGCGACCGGTGATAGCCGTGGCCACCGCCGACCTCAAGGAGGGGGTGAACACCGTGATCGTCACCGCCGCCAACGCGGCGGCTGGCGGACCGGCCGCCCTCCGCGTGGAGATTCGCTGCCGGCTCGCCGACGGCACCATGCAGTCGATCGCCACGGATGATACGTGGGAATGGACGCGGGCGAAGCCCGATGCGAAGGGCCTGTTTCCACACGACAAGCAACCGACCGACTGGGAACCGGCCAGGGTCGTCGCGAATCAGGCGACGTGGGCCGCGGCCGACGCCCCCTTCGCCGCAGACGTGATCGCGGCCACCGCGCCGGCCTCGCTGCCGATGGTTCGGGCCGGGCTCGTGAAGGCGACTCCGCTGATGGCCGCCCTCGGCCGGCCGAACCGCGACCAGGTCGTCACGAGCCGCCCCCCGGACCTGACGACGCTGGAGGCGATCCTGCTGGCCAACGACCAGTCGCTCGCCGATGAGATTGCCAAGGGAGGCGGTCGCATCC
>JAGWWA010000052.1 GCA_018970605.1 Planctomycetota bacterium
TCGGGCGCGGCCGTGGTGAGCACCGCCACCACCCCGCCTGCGCCAAACCTCTTCTCGACCGCGAGCGGCTGGCCGGTGCGGAGCGACAGGAGCCGTCGCACGCCCCGCCCGGCGGCATCGAAGCCGCGATCGGTCGCCCAGAACCGCTCGATCCGCACGGCATCGAGAAGCGGGTTGCGCTGGCCGGAGAGCACCGCCACCACCGGGTGATCCTCGACGATGACATCGGGCGTGGCCGCGGCGGCCCTCGCATCGGGCAGCAGATCGACGGCGCCGACGAGCGGCACCGGAAAGAGCCCCTCACCGCCGCGGTGGAGCGTGGCGTTGACAATGTCGGCACGGGTTCGAGGCCCGCAGAAGAACACGACGCCGCCCCCGCCGCGGACATAGGCCTCGACCGCGGCGACGGCCGCCGCATCGAACCGTTCCACGTCGAGGATCCAGATACAGGCGAACTGTGCGAGGTCGGTCGCGGCCAGCGCCGCCGGCGGCACGACCCGCGGCCGCAGGCCGGTCGCGGCCCCGGCTCCCGGGGCGAGCGCCGTCGCCACGTAAAAGCCGTCGCCCGATCCGGTTGCTCCGCCGGCGGCGTCGGCAGCGCCGTCGACCACGAGCACGTCCACGCGGTCGGCCACGTCGATCACGGTCCGGCGAACGTCGTCGGCGCGGAGCGCGTCGCCCGGCAGCACCGCCTCGATCGCATGGCTGCCGGGTGTCGTGAACCGGACGTCGAACCGACGACTGGCCGTGCCCCCGGCCGGAATCTCGTCGATCCGCAGCCCGGGCCGGCCGCCGCCATCCTCCCGCAGTTCGAGGGCGACGTCGCGGACGGGTGCGGGCCCGTCGTTGCGGATCTCCACCTCGACCGGCAGCAGCACGCCGGCCGCGGGCACGCCGCCGGCCACCTCCAGCCGCGCCACGGTGAGATTGGCCGCAGCACCGTCGCCGGCGCAGTCCACCAGCCGCAGTGCGGCGCCGTCGGTGGCCAGCTGCCGCAGCGTCGCGGCGGGCTCGTCGCCGCCGAGCCAGTCGCGACGGCGAAAGTCTCCGACGAACCAGACCACCCGCGGCCCGTCCGCGGCGGCCGCGAGCCGCCGCGCCGCGTTGCATGCCTCCGACGGCCCAGCCGAGGAGTCGCCGGCGCCGGCCCGTCCGAGGGCGTCGCGAACCGTCGGAATGCTGCCCGGCGTCACGTCGGTGAACGGCAGGAGCAGCAGCTCCGCATCGGTCGACGCGGCAAGCTGCGAGGTGACCGCCACCCCGAGCCGGTGTCGGCCCGCCGACGACGCGAGATCGGCGGCGATCCGCTCGACCACCCGCCGCCCGCGATCGAAGGCGGTGGCCCGGCGGCTGTCGCCCGCCGCGACGTCGGTCGCGGCCTCGCGTCCCCCGCCGGTCGTGTCGCCCATCGACGCGCTGTCGTCGAGGATCACGAGGTGGGTGGTCGCGGCGCCGCCCGCGATGCCGCCGGCCGACCGCCAGCGAGGCTGCGCGAGCGCCGCGACGAGCCCGAGCACCGCGAGCGTCCGCAGCGCCAGCAGCGCGATCTGGCGCAGCAGCACGCGGGTGCGGTAGCGCCGCTGGCTCGCGAGCAGGAACTCCATCGCGGCCCACCGAACCCGCCGCTGCCGCAGCAGGTTGATGAGGTGGATCAGGATGGGCGCCGCCGCGAGCGGCAGGCCCCACCAGAAGAGCGGCGCGAACTCGAAGATGGGCATGCGCAACGGCTCCGCCTAGACGGCCACGCTCGCCCGCCGCGACAGGAACCGCACCAGCGCCGCGTCGAGCGGCTCGCCGGTCCGGACCAGGGCGTAGTCACAAGGAAGGGCCGCCGCCCGCCCGCGGACCTCGGCGAGAAACGACTCGACCGCCGCCAGGTAGCCCTCCCGCAAGGCCCGCGGGTTGCAGGCGAGGTGCGTCGGAAGTTCGAGCCCCTCGAACCGCGTCGGCCCGTCGAAGCGAAAGTCGATCTCGTCGTCGTCGAGCACGTGCACGATCGCCAGATCGTGGCCCCGCGTCCGCAGCAGCTGCAACCCGGAGAACATGCCCTCGCGGTCGCCGAGGAGGTCGGAGACCACCACCACCATGCCGCGCTTCGGCAGCGATTCGGCGACCGCACGGAGCACCCGGTGAAACTCGCCGACACCCGCGTTCCGCGGCGCCTCGAGCACGTCGCAGATGCTCGCCAGCTGCGACCGCTTGGTGCGGGCGGGCACGCTCGCCCGGAGCCGGTCGTCGAACACGCCGCAGCCGACGGCATCGCCATGGGAGAGGGCCAGCCAGGCGAGGCTCGCGGCCAGCGTGGCGGCGGCGTCGTATTTCGTGGGCCGCGGCGGCACGGCCTCCGCGCCGCCTGGATAGTCCATGCTCGCGGAACCATCGACGAGGAGCGTGAGCCGGAGGTTCGTCTCCTCCTCGTACTCCTTGACGGTGAAGCGGTCCTGCCGTCCCCAGACCTTCCAGTCCACGCGCCGCAGGTCGTCGCCGCGGACGTACTCGCGGTGCTGGAGAAACTCCACCGACTGCCCCTTGAAGGGGCTCTTGTGGAGGCCGGCGAGCGCGCCCTCGACCACGGCCCGGGCGCGAAGCTCGAGCCGGTGGATGCGGGCGATCGCCTCAGGACGCAAATATCGTCTGGAACCGCGGGTCACGCGACAGCTCGTCCTCTCTGGCGGGGGTGGACTCGATGATCCGGTCGATGATGGCGTCGGGAGTCACCCCTTCGCTCTCCGCGGCGAAACCCACCACGATCCGGTGCCGCAGCACCGGCGCCGCCAGCGCGCGGATGTCCTCTTCCGCGACGTGCGGACGGCCCTGAAGCAGCGCCCGCGCCTTCGCGCCCACGATCAGGAACTGCACGGCCCGCGGCCCTGCGCCCCAGACGAGCTGGTCGGAGACGAACTCGGGCACGCCCCGCTCGCCCGCCCGCGTCTGCCGCACGATGGCCAGCGCGTAGCGGACGAGGTGGTCGCTCACGGGGACCTCGCGGACGCTCGCCTGGAGCGCGACGATGTCGGCCGCCGAGAGGACCGGCCGCGGATCCTCCAGCGGCGCGCCGGTCGTCCGCCGCGCGATCTCAAACTCCTCGGCGAACGACGGATAACGAACGAACACCTTGAACATGAACCGGTCCTGCTGCGCCTCGGGCAGCGGGTAGGTGCCCTCCTGCTCGATCGGGTTCTGCGTGGCCAGCACGAAGAAGGGATCGACGAGCCGGTGCCGGACGCGGCCCACGCTCACCTGCCGCTCCTGCATCGCCTCCAGGAGCGCCGCCTGCGTCTTCGGAGGCGTGCGGTTGATCTCGTCCGCGAGCACCACGTTGGCAAACAGCGGCCCCTCGAGAAACCGCGGCTGCCGCGTTCCGGTGGCCTTGTCCTCCTCGAGCACGTCGGTCCCGATGATGTCGGCCGGCATCAGGTCGGGCGTGAACTGGATGCGGCTGAACGAGAGGTCGAGACTGCGGGCGAGCGTGCTCACCAGGAGCGTCTTGGCGAGCCCCGGCACGCCCTCGAGCAGGCAGTGGCCGCGACTGAACAGGCTGATCAGCAGCTCCTCGATCACCTCGCGCTGGCCGACGATCACCCGGGAGAGTTGATCGAGGATCCGCTCGTGGGCCTCGTGGAGACGGTCGATGGCGGAGGTGGAGGACATGGACGCGGGGCCTTCGGGGAATGGTGGGCGAGAGTCAGCGCTGGTAGATCGGCAACGAGCCCTTCTCGAGCTGCAGGATCACGAGGTTCGTGGCGGTGGTGTAGACGGTGCCGATGTAGCCCTGCGGCCAGAACGCGCCGTCGCGGTCACGCTGGGCCTCGGCGACGAGCCGCTTGCCGATCTGGCCGCGGTACGACTCCCAGGCCGCGCCCCCTTCACGATACATGACCTGCGCGTAATAGAAGTGGGCGTAGTGCCAGTGGCCGAAGCTGTTGTTGCCGATGTTGCCCAGGTTCTTCTTCGCGTAGGCGAGCATCCGGGGCACGTGCGTGTCGTCCTCCTCGCCGGCGTTGAACAGGCAGGCGATCGCCGCCGCCGAGATCGCCGGCCGGCCGCCGCCCCCCTTCGAGCTGTACTGCACGCCGCCATCGGGCAGCGTGCAGGCGTGGATGTAGGCGATCGCCTTGTCGATGATCTCCCGCGGCACTGGAATGCCGGCGTTGCGACAGCCCCGCAACCCCTGCACCTGCGTGATGGTGGTCGAGCCCTCGTCGAAGTCGTTGACATCCTTGGCGCTCACGTAGCCCCAGCCGCCGTCCTTCGTCTGGGCGCGGCCCGAGAACACCACCGCCTTGGTGAGCACGCCGACGAGTTCCTCCCGCCGTCGCTCGTCCTCCTCCTCGCCGAGCACCTGCGACAGGAAGAGCATCGCGAAGCCGTGGCCGTAGGTATAGCGGTCGTCCGACTGCGGATCGCCGATCAGGCCGTTGGCGCGCGAGCGGCTCACCAGGTAGTCGACCGCCAGCCGGATCGCCTCGGCGTGGCGGCCCTGCGACGTGGTTGAGCCCTCCATCACCAAGGCCATGCCGGCCAGCGCCGTCATCGCCGTCGGATAGCGGCCCTCGTTGGCCGACCAGTTGCCCCGTCGCGACTGCTTCGCTTCGAGCCAGGCCAGACCGTCAGCCACGACGGCCGCGACCGGCTCCCTGTCGGGCGCCGCGTCGGGCGTCCTGGCCGGCGCGGCGGCCGCGAGCGGCGTGGCGATGCCCGCGGCGATGAGCGCCGCCACGGCGAACCGCCAGTCGATGCCAACGGCGGCGACGCGTGGCGAACGATGGCGTCGGGATCGGAAGAGCGACATGCAGTCATCATACGGGGCCGACCCGGCATGCGGGCCAACCCCCTCGCCTGACGTCATTCGTTTGCGAGATCACCGCCACGGCCGATGCGCCGGCGATCTAGTCGGCGCGGCCGAGGGATTGCAGGCCGCGGCCGGGTGCCGGCAGACGGCCCTCCGCCTGAAACGGCGACTGCGGCGGCAGCGGTTCTCCGGTGAAGGCAAGCGTCACCGTGGGGGTCACCGCGCCGGCGCCGCGGATCGAGATGGTGTGCTCACGCGGATCACCAACCACCTCGCAGCCGACGAACAACTGCTGCTTCACCGGCAGCCTGTGCTCCTCGAGCACGGCATGACCGGTCCGTTTGTCGAGACAGAGCACGACGAGTTCGGATCCGCCGCCGTCGCCGGGCCGCGTCTGCTTCGTCAGCACCAGCACCGGCAGATCCGGCGGTTGCGACAGCAGCAGGCAGTGCTGTCTGACCGTGGCCGGCGCCTGCCAGAGCGGGCGACCGTCGTCGCGGCCCACCGCCCAGATGGCGCCCGACAAGGGGACGGTGGATTCGCTCGACATCAACATCCCCTGCAGCGGCGAGATCGTCGCCGCGTCATCGACTGCGGCAGGTTCCGCCGCGGCCGCGAACACGAGATACCGGTCCCGCCAGGGCACGACGTGCAGTTCGTCAACCCGCCCCCCGCCGCCCGCGAGCCGTGTTCGCCAGACGGCGGAACCGGCGGCGACGTCGATCACCGTGAGCGTGCCGTCGGGCTCGAGCACCGCGAGCCGGCCGTCGCCGACCATCGTGGCCCGGCCATCTCCCGCAAACTCGCCGAGCGACCGCGACTCCCGCAGCAGCGGATCGACGCGGTCGATCCGCACCCTGGATGCGAGCGGGCCATCGTCGCCGGGCACCACCGCCACCACGAATCGGCCGTGGCTCGCCAGCCGCTGCCGGCGGCCGGGCAGATCCACGACGTGGAGCAGCCGGCCGTCGCACATCGAGAGCACCGGCGACGAAAGTCCGTCCGCGGTGCAGCCGCAGGCGGTATCGTCGTCGGCGATCCACTCCACGATCCCACGCAGCCCCTGCCGCTCCCAGAGCACCCGGCCGGTCGGCGGATCGAGCAGCGACACGGCGCGGCCCGTGGGGACGAGCACGCCCGAGCGCACGGCGGCAGGAGCGATCGCGCCGCGGGATCCGTCGAGGTCGTCGGGCTCGGTGATCCGCCGGCCCAGCGGCACGCCCCCGTTGCGGGCCACTCGGCCCGCCGCTCCCGCCCGCACCGGAACCAGTTCGCGCCCGGTGGCGGGGCGTCCGGCGGTCTTCCAGAGGAGGCGGCTCTCGCCCGCCACCGAGCCGATGTCGTAGCCGCTGACGCCCGCCCCCGTCCGCACGACGAGCGTGCTGCCGACCACGGACGGTTCGATCGGCGAGGTCTGGTTGAACCACGGCATCGAAGCCGCGGGCTCGAGCGGCAGCGGCTCCACGACCCGCCGCCCGAATCCGTCCGCCACGAGCAGCCTTCGCTGCTGCATGTCATACGAGATGGAGATGCCGGGCACGACCGAGTCGGTCACGCCGATGAGCGGCACCGCCACCACCTGGCTGCCGGGGGTGCCCGGCTCCGGTCTCGTGCGGCGCAGCCGCGACGCGACGACTCGGCCAAGCGGCCACTCGGCGGCAGCGGCGGAGGTGTCCACGGCCGGCCGCTCGTCGCCGGGCCGCTCCACGGGCGACCATGCGCGGTCGACGAGTTCGTCGATCTGGCGGCGCAGTGCCGCATCCGCGCGAGACGCCAGGTCGGCCAGCCGGCCCCGCGTCCAGCGGTCGGAATCCACCTCCAAGCCGGTCTCGGAAGGGTCGCTGATGAGCAGCGGCTTCGGGCCACCGCTGGCTGCCGCCACGAGCCGCCGGCAGCCCTGCCAGGCCGTGGCGTCATCACGGGTGCGGAGGCTGCCGTCGATCACCGCGCGGAGCACGTCTGGCATGGCGGCCGCCGACTCGCCGGAGGCGTCCCACGACTGCCACGCCGCCACCGCCGCCGGAAAGTCTCGCCGCATCGCAAACACCAGCGCGTCGGCGACCGCGGACGGCGGCGCCCGCGCCGCCCCGGCCGCGGTGCGAATCCTCTCCAGCGCCGCCCCCACCTCGCCCGCGGCGAGATCGAGCTGTCCGCCCCAGTAGTCGGCCCACGGCTGCCGCCCCGCGTCACGACTCGCGGTCTCCACCTTCGATTCGAGTTCCCCCGTTTGATGGAACACGTCGAGGAAGTCGATGCCCCGCGAGATCACCTCGCCGCGCACCGCGACCAGGTTGCCGGGCACGCCCCCGCCACGGACGGCGTGCTGTCCTGCAAGCCGGCCGTCGGCGAGGTCGATCTCGACGACTGCGGGCGCATCGACCGGCAGGAAGAGCCGCGTCCCGGTCAGCAGCCCGCGACCGCTCGGACGGCTGCCGGGCGGGTGGGGCCGCATCCAGCGCTGTCGTCCGGTGTCGGCCGACACGGCCTCGACGCCGTCGGCACTGACGAGGATCAGGCTGCCGGCCACGATGCCCGCGATCTGACGGCGGCCGCGGAGCGGTCGTTGCCAGGCGGCCGCGCCATCCCGCAGGCCAAGGCACACGAGCCCATCGGAGTCATATGGCATGAGGAACACGCGGCCGCCGGCGATCACGGGCCACGGATCGCCGCCTCGGCCCGCGACCGGCTCGCGAGGTTCTCCGGTGAGCCCGCGGAGCCTGATCCCGCCGGCATCGTCGCCACGTTCGGCGGCCAGACGGTAGGAGTGCGCCCAGAGCAACGCGCGGGATGTGAGGTCGAGCGCGACCACGGTGCCGCCGCCGATCGGACAGACGAGCACGCCCTCGGCGAGCGCCGGCGTCAGGCCCGCCAGCCGCCGCGCGTAGCAGTCGGGGCCGGCAGCGGACTGCCGCTCCTCGAGGTCGGCGAGCGGCTGCGACCACTGCACGGTTCCATCCGCCACGTCGAGCACGTCCACCCGCACCTGGCCATGGGCCTCGACCAGCACGAACAGATCCCGCCCCACGACCAACGGCGCGCCCATGAACCAGTCCCGTCCCATGCCACCGTCGTCGACGTGGTCACCCTGGGCCGCAGCGGCCTGATCGGCGCGCGGCAGCCTCCACGACACCGCGCCCCTCGCGGTCGCGTCGTAGGCCGTGAGCGTGTTGCCGCCGGCCCAGCGCCCGTTCGCGGCGCCGAGGCCAGCCACGACGGTGTCGGCGGCCGGCGTGAGCGCATCGGCGTGGCTCTCCACCGCGAACACACGGGTGCCGTCGCTCGACAATCCGCCGCTGGTCGCGTCGTCGAACCCGCGGCCGAGCGTCATCTCCACGGCGGATGCCTGCGTCGCCGCCACGGCCGACTGCAGCCAGAGCCGCTTGCCGGTCTCGAAATCGACTCCGAGGATTCCCAGCGGCGTCTGCATGACGACGGTCCCGGCGACGGCGAGCGGTGATCCGGCCGGAACCGCCAGTCCCCCGTCGGCCACCAGCGCCCGCCGGCGCTTCTCGAGCAGCCGTGCCTCCTCGGGGTGACGGGTGAGGGGGACGCGATATCGCGGCACGAGCAGGGGCGGCGTCGCCTCGACGACCGCGTTTCGGGCTGCATCGCCCCGCGGCAGCCGCCAGTCGCCCGCCGCGTCGCGCACCGCCCGCGGGGCGAACCGGTCGAGCCACGCATCCGACGGCCGATCACCACTCGCGGCCACGTCGCGGCCGCCGAGACGGCCGGCGGCAGCCGGCAACCGCCGCGCCTCGGCGACGAGTCGTTCGGCCGTGGCCCGATCTCCGGCGTTGGCCGCTGCGGCTGCCCGCATGAGAGTCAGCGTCGGCTTCCAAGCCGGCTCGCCGCTCGCGGCGAGCCGCTCGAGCCACGCCGACGCGGTGCACGGGTCGTCGGCCTCGAACGCCGCCTGCGCGGCGATCGCCGCCGCCCTTCGCCCCGCGGGCGTGGCGAACCAGCGCCGCGCGACGGCGTTGATGCCGGCGTCATCTGCCCGGGTGACCGCCTCGGCAAGCGCCCGGTCGGCGCGACTGCGGCAGAGGAGCGCATAGGCATCGCGGCCGGCGGGCGGCAATGCGTTGACCAGCCGCGTGGCCTCGGAGCGGATGCTCAGTCGCGTCCCATCGCCCGCGCCGGCAACCATGAATGCATCGCGATCATCGGCGAGGATCTCGTCGAGCAATGCCGCCGCGTCGGTCCACTCGCCGGCCGCCAGCAGCCGGGAGGCGCGATCCAGTTGCCGTTCCTTCGCCCGATCGGTGGGCAGAAAGACGCCCATGTCCTCGGCCGCAGCCAGACCTTCGTCGTCCTGATGAGCAGCCGGCGCGGGGTCTTCACCCTGCCCGATCGCACCCCCGGCCGAAACGGACAGCCACGCCATCACGGCGACGACGAGCGTGGCGTGCCCGCGGGCGACGAAGCCCGATGAGCCGCACCGTTGACGTCGCCGGTGACGTCGCCGGCATCCGAAAGCCACCGCGGTCATGGCGTCGCCTGGAAGTCCCTCGATCGCCCGCACGGCCTCATCCTAGCAGCCCTCACAGCCCTCGAAGGCGTGCCGGGCCAGGCAGCTTCCTCGCGTGTCCGCGCCTGGGATCAAGGACGATCCCCTGCGAAAACACGGCATTTTTCGAGTTTTTCGCCGTCCACCGCAGGAGCAATCCACGTTTTTCCCCATAATAACGCCGGTTTTATCCCGGCCGACCCCTTTTTTTGGGTTGCATTTTCAAACCCGCGAAGTCTAATCGGGGCCGCGTTCGGCGATTACGGCCGAGTTTGTGGTCGATCTCTTTGACGGCGGGGGGCACCTGCCGCATCCAACTCTGACATTAGTGGAGGAACTGGCGATGGCGAAGAAGTCCGGTAGCAAGCCGATGACGAAGACCGAGATCATGCGGAGCATCTCGGAGACGACGAACCTTCCCAAGAAGGACGTGGTCGCCGTGCTCGAGGCTCTGACGACCGAAATCCAGAAGTCCCTCAAGGGCTCGGGCATCGGCGTGTTCTCGATCCCCGGCCTGGTGAAGATCGAGCGGCGGAAGGTTCCGGCCCGCCCCGCGCAGAAGGGCGTCAAGAACCCCTTCACCGGCGAGCTGCAGGATCGCCCGGCGAAGCCGGCCAGCGTCAAGGTCCGGGTTCGTGCCCTCAAGAACCTGAAGGCGATGGTGTCCGGCTGAGTTCAGCCGGCTCGCATCCACCACAGCGTGTTCATCCTGGCGGGCGGCATCCACGAGATGCCGCCCGCTTTTTTTCACGCCTGCTGGTTCCACGCCCGCTGGTTCCATCGCATCGGCGACTGTGGGCAGCGGTGGCAAACGGGGCAAGCCTCGTTCCGGTCAGTGAGATGGTACCGGCTGGGGAAACGGGGAAGGTTTTGCCGATAGAGCCAGCAGGGCTGGCACGAGCCCGCCTTCATTCGTCACGTTTCACCCCGCGTTTCGAGGCCGCATGATGAACCACCGTGAGACCTGGACGTGGCCGCTCGCTGCGGCGGACATTCCCTGGGATCTTCGCCGACGCGAACCGGTTGTCCACGCCCTCAGCGGTGCCTTCCAGACATTTCGCCAGCGGTTCCTCCGGCACGACAAGATGGCGGCCCTGGTCGCGCGGCTGCTCCGTGAAGCGGCTGGCGGCACTGCGGAGGGATCGATCCGGTTCGTGGACATCGGCTGCGCGGAGGGCGGGCGCGCCATCCGCATCGCCGATCGCCTGCCGCGGAGCGTGGCCGGCCGGCTCGAACCGATCGGGATCGAGGTTTCGCACTATCTCGCCCGCCTGGCCCGCCTCGCGCTCAACGGCCGGGGCGGCCGCTGCATCCAGGGCGCCGCCATCGACGGTCTCGACGACGTGGACCGCGGCAGCGTTCACGTCATCGCACTCTCGCGCACCCTCGAGCACGAGACGTCGCCGCTGCCGCTGCTTCGTCGCTGCCGCGAGCGGCTTGCGCTCGACGGCAGGATCGTCGTCAAGGTTCCCAACCATGCCTGTGTCGGCCGGCGGCTCCGCGGCAGTCACTGGTATGGCTACCGTTGGCCTGATCACGTCAGCTCCTTCACTCCGGAGAGCCTCACCGCCCTGGCGCGGGCCGCCGGGCTGCGGGTCGTGAGAATGAACGCGCTCGACCGGTCGCCGCTGAGCGACTCGCTGTACGCCGTCCTCGGCCGCGATCCGACATCCCCCGCCGCCGTGCCTGCCGTGCCATCCCCCATGCGCACGGCGGCCTGATCGAGAACCGGCGCCCGCAGGAAGCGTCATGCCGTCAGGCATACGGTCGTCCCAGGAAGCGGAACGCCGTCAGGCGTACGACTGTCCTCTACCCTCATCGCTCACGCGGCGCGGCGGAGCGCACGCCGCGTGCAGTCGCGGAGCAGGCCGGCGAGTTCTTCGGCCTGCGCGTCCCAGAACCGGATCCCGTCCGCCGCGAACGCGACCGGCGATCCGGGAGCGAGACGGTCGAACATGCCAACGGCATCGATGATCGCCGCTCGCAGCGCCGTGCCGTCGTCGGCGAAGGGAATCACGGTCCCATTTCGGCCCGGCAGGATGTCTTCGACCACGCCGCCGGCATCGGTGGCGATCACCCATACGTTCCGGGCGATCGCCTCGCGAACCGTGAGCCCGAAGCTCTCCTTCCACTGCGTGGGAAACAGGAGCACGTCGATATCGGCGAAGAAGTCGTCGATCGTGCTGTGCGTGTACGCGGGCACCACCTCCACATGCGGTATGCCGGCGATGGCATCGGCACCGAATGACGAGAACCCGAGGTTCAGCGTGTTGTCGGCAAGCACGAGCGTGGCGGGCAGGTGGCCCAGGTCCGCGAACACCTTCCGCACGAGGTGAAAGCCCTTGATCGGCGTGTTGCCGCCGACGTATCCCACCCGCACCCGGCCGTCGCGGCGCACGCGAGTGCTGGTGCGGGGCGGCGCCACGCCGTTCTTGTTGACGATCACCCCCGGAAAGCCGTTGGTCGCGTGGAAGTCGGCAAAGAACCGGCTCGGGGCCATGAGCAGGTCGGCCGCGGCCAGCGCGTCGCGGGTCCGCCGAATCCGCCCCGGCAACGTCCGCGCGTTGTCGACGCAGGCCGCGCACACGTCTGCCTCGATCCGCTGCTGGCGGCAGGAGCGGCCCTGCCGGTCGATCATGAACTGCCGCCCGCAGAGCCACCAGGCGTCGTGCAGCGTGACGGCGTAGGAAACGCCGCGTGCGCGGCATCTCTCGACCGCCCCGACGCCGATCCCCTGGATGCAGTGGAAGTGGACCACGTCGGGCGCCACCGCGTCGAGCACCTCGTCGAAGCACGCGGCGGCCGCAGGGTTGTCGAATCCGCCGGGACCGTCATGCGCCCCGTCGGACAGCCCCATGCCGAAGACGCCGATGCCGTCATGCTCATAGCGGTGCAGCGAGTACGCCGGCGCGACGGTGGTGGGCACGGTGGTGAAGACGTGCACGTCGATGCCGTGCTGGTCGTGCAGCAGTCGATTCACGCTCTCCGCGACGATCGTCGCCCCGCCGAATGTCCGCGGGCCGTAGAAGACATTGACCGACAGCATCTGCACCCGGGAGCGGTCGCGACCGTCGGCGACGAGCGGCGCCACCTGCCGGTGCGCGATGCGGGCCGGCGCGGCCTCACGGAGGACCGTCGCGCGGGCGGCGGCCCCGATCCTTCGCCGGCGTGCCGGCTCGACCACCAGGCTCGCAAGGGATTCCTCCCACGAGCGGTCGTCGTCGCTGAGCAGTCCGTTGACGCCATCGACGATCACCGACGCGAACGCGGCCCGGGGCGAACAGACGCTCGGCAGGCCGAGAATCGAGGCCTCGAGATACTTGATCGCGCTCTTTGCATCGCTGAATGCGGCATCCTCCAGCGGAGCGATCGCGATGTCGCCGCCCGCCAGGACGTGGAGATAGTCCTCAAAGCCGCTCGCAGGCAGCCGCTCGATGCGGTCGCCATGCCGCTCGAGGCACGCCGGCACCCCCACGGACCCCACCAGCCGCAGTCGTGCCTGCGCACAGCGGTCGAGCACCCGCGCGATCGCCGGCGCCGCCTCCTCGAAATCAACGTCGTGGGCGTTGGTGCCCGATCCATACACGATCCGCACGAGCCCCTCGTCCGCCGCATGGGCCCCATCCGCCTCGTAGCCCTCATCCGCCGCGGCACGCGCCGCCTCCGCGGCCGCCAGCGTCTGGGCGTCGAGTCCGTTCGCGATCACGCACACGTCGTCCATCCCCGCACGCTGCATCGCCTCGGCGAGCCGCGGGGTCGAGGCGATGGCGGCGTCGCAGGCGAGCATCGCCCGGCGATAGAGTTCGGCGCCGCGCACGAGCGTGTCGATCGTCCTGCGGCCCAGCCTGGCGAGCCCCTGACTCGCGCGAATGGCCGCCTCGTCGAAGATCAGATCGTCGGCCTCCCACCACGTGGGCACCCGCAGCCGACGTGCCTCCGCCACGAGGGCGAGCACGCTCTCCTCCGCCGGCACCCGGTAGAAAATCGCGTGCGAATGGGTCTGGAGCGCCGCTTGGCAGGCGGCCCGATCGCCCCACGACCTCCAGGTGCACTCGACGCCGAGCCGCCGGAAGGCTTCCTGCCGCTGCACCACCCGGTATTTGAGGCACTGGGGAATGCTCGCCTCGGCGACGATCAGCACCCGCGTCGCCAGGCAACGCGGTGCCGACCGCGTCAGCGCGCGGGCATACTCCTCCGGCAACGGGGCGATGCTGCGGCGCTTTCGCAACCGGCGCACGGCCCGCTCCGCGTTTCGGAGGGCGTCGCGAACGGTGCCGCACGCATCCCGGACGGTCTGCTGCCACCCCGGGTGGCCCGTCGTCGGCGCCGCCTCCTCGACCTCGACGGACTCGTCGGGTCGCCTGATCCTGAAACGTCGTTCCTGCATTCGTCCCCCCCGGGAGCGTCCTTTCCTCCGGCCCGCAGCTCACGCCGCGCGAAGTGGTGGAGGTCGTCGCCACCACGCCAGCCGCGGCCACTGCAGCCGCCCACTCCGCCGCGCGTCGCGGGCGTGCTGCCCTCGCGCCGCGGCCCCGGTGTCGTTGTGCACCGCCGACCGCTGCCACTCCGCGAGCAGGTGTGCCCGCAGGGCCGCTGGCGCGGTGTCAAACTCGGCGGGCTCCGGCGAGTTCGCCGGACTCGAGCCCGCCAATCCCTGCAACTGCCGGTAGAGCGTGATCGCCTCGGGGCACATGGCCGCCAGCAGCGCGGGCCGGCCCGCATTCACGTCCTGCCGGAGCAGCGTGGGGTCGTAGCAATCGGGCGGGTCGCCGAGCGGCACGCCGAGCCGGCGGCGAATCGCGTCGCACAGCCCGCGCGGGTCGGCGACCGCCTGGGCGGCCTCGCACACGAGCGTGGCCTCTGGATGTCGGGCGGCGAAATCGCGCAGCAGACGGTTGTAGTGCAGCCAGATGTCGAGCGCGAACGCCGGGTTGTGATGAAACGCCGTCTCCCCTCGGCGGTACAGCGAGTCAACCACCTCCCAGGGCCTGCGAAACATGAGCAGGAAGCGGGCGTCGGGCAGCAGATCCCGCCAGAGGTCGAGGAACAGCGTCGTTCGCGGCTCCTTCCAACCCCAACTCCGGCCATGCCTCGCGCGTGCGGCGACGAGCCCGCTCGCCAGGCGATGCAACGAGGGCGACAGCGCGATCGGCGACTGCGTCGTGTAGCCCTCGGAGACGATGCCGTTGGCGACGAGCGCCGTGCGGTGGAACTCGAGGATGCCCACGTCCTCGAAATGGCCGCGCGGGTTTCCAGGCGACGACGCGAGGAGTTCGTCGCCGAGATGCAGCCCTGCACCCGCGACCAGCGACGCCACGAACGACGTGCCGGAGCGGTGCATCCCGCAGATGATCAGTGGACGCTCCCCCCCGGGACCGTCGCTGGCAGTGACGCCGGCGGTCATGTCACTCCGATCGCACGTGTCCGATCAGACCCCCGAAGGGTGGAGATCGACACGCCCCGGTGGAGAGTTGAGGACGCCGAAGCGGGGCAAGCCGGGCGTTCGGGGCAACGCCGGCCTCAGGCCGCGGTGATCACCCCGTCCACCGCCGCCTCCCCGGTTCGCCATTCCTCGTAGAACCAGTCGCCGCCGACGCAGTCGATCCGCCGATTCGCGACCGAGGCGTCTGCCGGAAACCGTTCCAGGAGCATGTGGGGCAGCGGGAAGAAGTGGAGGTGGAGATCGAACGTGTAGCGCTGGGGTCGCTGCCGCGGCACCACCACGATGAGCCGCCGCGCCGCCACCCGGCGGAGCTCGCGCACGGCCACATCGAGCCGCTGCACGTGCTCGAGCGTGTGCGTGCACACAACGGTGTCGAACGACCGGTCCGCGAAGGGCAGTCGCTGCACGTTCCCCTCGACGAACCGCACGTGGGCGTGTCGGGCCCGGGCGTCCGCATCGATGGCGATGTCACAGGCGGTCACCTCGTGCCGCCGGCCGAGGATGCCGGCCAGATGGCCACGGCCGCAGCCGACCTCGAGCACCCGCGGGCCCTCGACGCGATCGGCGATCCGGGCGAGGCAGGCGGCGTTGAGATCGGTCTCCCGCCGCACGTGCACGCCGGCCGTCTCTCGATACACGCGGAGAAACGCCTCGTCGTCGAGTTCGAGCGCCCGGTCCTTGAACTCCATGAACGTCCGGGCGTGTCGGCCGAACAGCATCCGAAACGGCAGCCAGATGAACCACGGCTGATCCCGCAGGATCGGCGGAAGACAGGCGTCGAGCACGAAGTGCACCGCGAGCGCGGCACCGCGGCTGATTCTCATGCGGCCCCCTGCTCCCTCGATGTCATTCGCGCCTCCGTGATCGTCGCCGAGGTGGTCGCTCAGGCCGCCTGCCGACGCTCGGCGGCCTCGCCCCGCGACGCCACCCGCCGGGCGACGAGATAGACGGGCCGACCCTTCGCCTCATCCACGATCTGCGCAATGTATTCCCCTTGGATCGCCATCAGCCCGAACTGCACCGCGGAGGCGACCGTCATGAAAAGCACGAGGGTCGTGTAGCCCGAGGGCGGCTTGCCGACCATCCAGCCCACCACCGAGTAGGCCGCGACGACCATGCTGATCGCGAACATCACCAGCGCAGCCGCGAAGCCGGTGCGCAGCGGCGCCGACGAGAACGACAGCGAGGCGTCTCGCGCCAGCGCCAGCAAGCGGGGGCCGTGATACTTCGAGGTGCCGGCCACGCGGGCGGCGGCGACGTACGGAATCACGATCCGACGAAATCCCACCCACTGCACGAAGCCGCGGAGAAACCGCGTTCGTTCGCGAAACTCCCGCTGCAGCACCTCCACGACCGGCGGACCGATCAGGAAGAAGTCCGAGACGTTGGCCTCGACCGGAAACCTCGCCAGGTGGTCGAGCGTCCGGTAGAACACCCGGTTGAGCAGCCGCCGCAGGCCGCTCTCGTCCTCACTCTCCTGTCGCTGCATCAGCACCACATCCCAGCCCTCGCTGGCCAACGTGAACGCCCGCGGAATCTCGGCGGGCGGATGCTGCAGGTCGGCGTCGAGGAAGGCCACGTGGTCGGCGGTGGCGTGGTCGAGGCCGGCGAGCATCGCCGCCTCGTGGCCGAAGTTGCGGGAGAGGTGGATCACCTCCACGCCGCCGCGGTCGGCGAACCGGTCGAGAATCTCACCCGAACGATCGATCGAGCCGTCGTTGACATAGAGAATCCGGGCGACGACACCCCGCGACGCGAGCGTGGCAACCGCCCGCGACACCTCGGCGTGAAAGGCCGGCAAGGCAGCCTCCTCGTTGTAGACCGACACGACGATGTCGAGACGCAGCGAGGCGTGCATGGCAGGCTTCCGGGGGCCGGAGCGTAGCAGCAGCCGGGGACGGGCCGAAGGTCGGAACCGGGCGGCAGACGCGGGTTTGGTCTCCTCGCAGGCAATCCGGGTAGCCTTGGCAAGCCCCGGCGGCGACGTGGCGACCGTCCACGCGGGCCGCACGCCGCCCGCGATCTGGCGTGCAGCAGCCTTCTTGCGGTCGTCGCCGTGACGACGCCCGTGACGTCGCTGCGGACGCGACACATCGAATCCGCCTCGGACGAGTGTATGCTCCGCCGGTTGCCGGATGGTGGCCGGCCCGCGACCTCCGCCACCAGCACCCACCGGAGTGATGGCCCATGCCCGACCGGCGTTCGCCGATCCAGGACTTCCTGGAGCTCATCCACGCCAGGTACGCCGATTTCCGCGAGGGCGAAGTCGCGACGTACATCCCCGAACTGGCCAACGCCAATCCGGAGAGTTTTGGGATCTGCGTCGCCACCGCCGACGGCTTCGTCTACGAAGTCGGCGATTCGCGGCAGGAGTTCACGATCCAATCGATCTCCAAACCGTTCGTGTATGGCCTGGCCCTCGACGAGCGGGGCCCGGAGCACATGTTCACGAAAGTCGGCGTGGAACCGAGCGGTGATGCCTTCAACGCCATCAGCCTCCACAAGACGAGCGGCTGCCCGCTCAACCCCATGATCAACGCTGGAGCGATCGCCACCACCGGCCAGATCGGGGCCTCTCCGCCCGAGCCGTGCTTCGAACGGATCCTGGAGATGTTCTCCCGATACACCGGCCATGCGATGCACGTTGACGAGGCCGTGTACGAATCCGAGAGCCTCACCGGGCATCGCAATCGGGCCATCGGGCATCTCCTGCGAAACTTCGACGTGCTCGAGGGCGATCCGACCGCGGCGGTGGACACCTATTTCCGGCAATGCGCCATCTCCGTGAACTGTGTCGATCTTGCGCTCATGGGGGCCACGCTGGCCAATCAGGGCATCAACCCGCTGACCGGGACGAGAGCGATCAAAGACACGCACGTCCGCAGCGTGCTCAGCGTCATGGCGTCCTGCGGGATGTATGACTTCTCCGGCGGCTGGATCTACAACGTCGGCATGCCGGCCAAGAGCGGCGTCGCAGGCGGCGTGGTCGCCGTCCTTGCGGGCCAGCTGGGCATCGGCGTCTATTCCCCGCGGCTCGACGCCCAGGGCAACAGTGCCCGGGCGCTCCAGGTCTGCAGGGAACTCTCGCAGGCCTGGCAGCTGCACCAGTTCAATCCGCCGTTTTGTGCGCACACGAGCCGACGGATGCGGTGCACCGGGGAGGAACGGCACTCGAGTCGCATCCGCCACCCCACGGAACGGGCCTGCCTCGGCGAACACGGCGGTCAGATCCACCTCTTCGAGATCCAGGGCAATCTGGCCTTCGCCACGGTGGAACCGATCATCCGCGACGTCGTCCGCTGCACGGGTCGCCGGGGCGTGATTCTCGATTTCCACCACGTCACCGGAATCAACCACGTCGCGTCGCAGCTGCTGGCCGACCTGGCCGACGCACTCGGCCACCAGGGAACCGCGATCTTTTTCACCTCCACGCAGCAGCTGCCGCTGCTGCGGCAGGAAGTGGGCTCCCATCTCGCCGACGCCTCCGTCATCGACCGCCTGTTTCGGTTTCGATCGACCGACGCGGCGCTCGAATGGTGCGAGGACGAGCTGCTGCGGGAGCTCATGCCGGCAGGGCCGCTGACGGTGAACGACCTGCGGCTCTTCGAGATCGCGTCCGGTCTCGCCGACGAGGAACTCGGCGTGTTCAGCGGATTGATCACCAGGCGGCCCTACGCTCCCGGAGACTATGTGATTCGCCGCGGCGACGAGGCTACGAGCCTGTTTCTCGTCACGAAGGGAATCGTCGGGGTCTGGCTGGGCGACCACGAGAGCGGCAAGCGGGTGGCGAGTTTTTCGGTCGGGACGATGGTGGGCGAGATGGCGTTCCTCGACGGAGCCCGGCGGTCGGCGAACGTCGTGGCCGAGGGAGACGTGGAGTGCGCCGTGTTCGAACTCGAGGACTTCAACCGCCTGCTGGAAAGCCACCCCCAGCTTCACACGACGATCCTGCGAAACATCGGCGTGTCGCTGGCGACGAAGCTGCGCAAGGTCAACGAAGATGTGCGGATCCTGATTGCCGAGCGGCAGTGACCAAGGGCGGGCGGCTTTCCCTCGCCACGCCGCTCCGTAGCGCAGGTTGTCAACCTGCGGCACATCCACACCGCTCCGTAGCGGTTGGGCTGAAAAGGCAGACTCTGCAGCCGCGCCATCGCCTCCCCGGGCCGACCAGATGACGCGGATCCCGATCGCCAACTGGTATGATGGCGTCATTCCGGGGTTCGTGTTCGAAGGGTCATGTCATGTCCCGGCGATGGCTTCGCAGCGGTGTGGCGATCCTGCTGACGCTCAGCGTGGCGGCTTCAGGGCTCCGCTGCGTCCGAGCCCAACAGGCGGGCGCCGCAGTCACCGCTTCGGCGTCCGCGACATCCGTCGAAGCCTTGCTACCGGCCGTGCCCGGCCCGCGGCAGGTGCTCGACCACCCACTCGCTGCCGTGTTGAAGTTTGCCCACAGCGAGCGAGCCTACCTGCAGCAGACCGTGCGCGACTTCACGTGCCGGGTCACCAAGCGCGAGCGGATCGACGGCGAGTTGCAGGACTACTACTACATCGACATGCGCGTCCGGGAGCAAGCATCGGCGGGCGGGCGGGTGACGCAGCCACTCAGCGTGCTGCTCGAGTTCCTCGGCCCCTCCGACGTCGAAGGCCGGAGAGCCCTGTTTGTCGCCGGCCAGAACGACGACAGGCTGCTCGTCCGCAAGGGCGGCAGACGTTTCGGCCACGTCGTCATCGACATCGATCCGTTCGGGTCCATCGTCAAGCGGGAGAGCCTCATGCCGATCACCGAGATCGGCTTCTCGCACCTGCTCGACCGGACGATCCGCACGCTGCAGCAGGATGTGGCGGCCGACCCTTCCGGTGACAACACGATCGTGGAGCACATCACCACCGCCACCATCGACGGTCGCCCCTGCGAGATGCTGCGAATCACGCACCCGCTGCGGCGCGATGGCCTGCAGTTCTTCAGCGCCAGCATGTCCATCGATTCCGAACTGCACGTGCCCGTGCGTTTCGACGTGTATGACTGGCCGG
>JAGWWA010000053.1 GCA_018970605.1 Planctomycetota bacterium
GCCAGGCCCACGAGCAGCAGGAACGGCGCGCTGGCCGCCTCCATCCACTTGATCGACTCCATCCCGCGGACGATGAACCAGACGTTCACCGCCCAGAAGATCATGAAGCAGAGAAACTCACCCGCGGAGATCCCGAGCACCGGCAATGGCTGCCGGGCGGCGGGATCGAAGCCGAGGATCACGGCAGCCGTGGCATAGATGGCGGCGCCGCCCACCCAGGTCTGGATGCCGAACCAGCCGCAGGCGACAAGCCCTCGCATCAGCGCCGGCACATTGGAGCCGAGCGTGCCGAACGGCGCCCGGAGAAGGACGGGAAACGGAATCCCGTATCGCGTGCCGGGATGGGCGTTGAGTGTCATCGGCACGAGCACGATGAGGTTGCCGAGGAGGATCGTGAGCGTGGCCTGCCACCAGCTCATGCCCTGTTCGATCAGGCTGGCCGCGAGGGTGTAGGTGGTGATGCAGACGGCCATCCCGATCCAGAGGGCGGCCACGTTCCACCACGTCCACGTCCGCTTCTCGGCCGGCACGGGCGCAAGGTCTTCGTTCCAGAGCCGCGGGTCGGGGGTGTTGCTGTTGATCATGTGTTACCTGGCCGCAGTGCCACCAGAAGCAAGTCGGGGCTGCCGGGTCACATAGCAGACGTCAACAACGTCATGTCTTTTCGGGAATCTCATGGGTCGGAGGGGTTGCCCGTGCCAATCGAGCGGCGTGGGAAACCGAGCGAAGCCTGGAGGGCGAAGCGACGTTTCCTCCGAGTGAGCGAAAGGGCAGGATGCCCGAAGCGAACGTCCGGCGAGATGGCATGGGCAACCCCGGCGCGGCTGGCCGAACCCGCTCGAAACCCTGATGAACTCCTGATACGGGAAGGCTATCGAAGCGTGCATGTTGTCTCGCGCTGATCCCGTCGCTTCCGCTCCGGGCTTCCTGGGATCCTGACTGTCACGAACCGCGTGTCGGCTTTCGTTCCAGAAACCTGCCCCGGCCCACGGTGCCGCAGAAGCGGCCGTCGCGGACCGCCACCTCGCCGCGGACGGTGACCACCGCGGGACGGCCCTCGATGGGCCAGCCCTCGAAGGCGTTGTAATCGACCGCCTGCGTCTGCGTCTTCGCGGAGATCGTGCCGCGGTACGCCGGGTCGTAGATCACGAGGTCGGCGTCGGCGCCGGGTTGGATCACGCCCTTTCGCGGCCACAGGTCGAAGATCTTCGCCGCGTTGGTGCTGGCCACAGCGACGAACTCCTGGAGCGAGAGCCGGCCGGTCTTCACGCCGTGCGTCCAGAGCAGGTTGATCCGGTCCTCGATCGCCGGGATGCCGTTGGGGATCTTGGTGAAGTCGTCCTTGCCCATCGGCTTCTGCGTGAGGAAGTCGAATGGGGCGTGGTCGGTGCCGACCGTCTGCACGAGTCCGCTGGCGAGGCCGTTCCAGAGCACCGCCTGGTTGGCGCGGTCGCGAAGTGGCGGCGACATCACGTACTTCGCCCCCTCGAAGCCGGGCTTCTCGGCCCAGGTTTTGTCGATCACCAGATACTGGATGAGCGTCTCGACCGCGACGTTCACGCCCCGCAGCCGGGCGGCGATCGCCGCCTCGAGGGCCTCGCGGCAGGAGAGATGGACGATGTAGACGCGGGCGCCGGTGAGCTCGGCGAAGGTCATCAGGTGGTGCACACCCTCGGCTTCGACCCGCGGCGGCCGGCTGTCGTGGTGAGCGTCGGGCCCGGTGCGACCGGCGGCCACGAGCTGCTTCTGGAGTTCGGCGACGAGCGTCTCGTTCTCGCAGTGGGCGGTGACGATCACGCCGAGTTCCTTCGCGAGCGTGAGCGTCTGCCAGAGTTCGGCGTCATCCACGCCGAAGGCCCCCTTGTAGGCGAGAAACACCTTGAAGCTGCCCACGCCCACCCTGACGATCTCGCGGAGCTGCGCCGCCGAATCGGCATCGAATCGAGTCACGCCCATGTGGAAGGTGTAGTCGCAGCAGGCCTTGTCGACCGCCTGCTGCCGCCACAGCGAAAACCCCTCGGCAGGCGACATGCTCCGTGCCGGGCAGACCATCTCGAAGATGGTGGTCGTGCCCCCGACGAGGGCGGCCTTCGTGCCGGTCTCGTAGTCGTCTTTCGAAAACGTGCCCATGAAGGGCAGGTAGATGTGCGTGTGCGGATCGATGAAACCCGGAAAGACGTGCTTGCCGGCCGCGTCGATCACCTCGGCGCCGGGTGGCGGCGCGATGCCGCGGTCGATCCTCGAGATCGTCTCCCCCTCGCAGAGGATGTCGGCCGTGTAGCGGCTGTCGGCGTTGACGATGTCGGCGTTCTTGATCAGCAGAGCCATCGCGTCGTCTCCGGGTTCACCGATCGGCCCAGATCGTCCCCTCGCCATAGCTGAACCAGCGGGTCGTCGTCACCTTCTGCTGCGTGAAGAAGGCCACGCTCTCCCGGCCCTGAAGGTGGAGGTCGCCGAAGAAGGAGGCGTGCCAGCCGCTGAAGGGGAAGAAGGCCATCGGGGCCGGGACGCCGATGTTGATCCCCACCATGCCGGCCTGCACGCGGTGCCGAAACTCCCGGGCCGCCTTGCCGCTCCGCGTGAAGATCGCCGCGCCGTTGCCATAGGGGGACGAGTTGGCCAGTTCGATCGCCGCGTCGAGGTCGTCCATGCGGACCACGTTGAGCACGGGCCCAAACACCTCCTCCTTCATCGTCACCATCTCCGGGCGGACGTGGTCGAGGACCGTCGGGCCCACGAAAAAGCCGTGCGGGGCCGTGGCGACTTTCGTCGTCCGCCCGTCGGTGAGCGGCTTCGCCCCTTGGCCCGCAGCCTGCGAGATCAGCTCGCAGACACGGTCGGCGTGCTGGCGGGTGATCACTGCGCCCATCTGGGCCTCGGCATCGCGGTCGGTGGGGCCGACCTTGATCTTCGACACGACATCCACGAGCTGCGGGAGCACGGTGTCGGCGGCCTTGCCGATCGCGATCGCCGTCGAGCCGGCCATGCAGCGTTCGCCGGCGCAGCCGAAGGCGGCTTCGAGGATGCCGGTCGAGGAGTTGGAGACGTCGGCGTCGGGCATCACGAGCACGAAGTTCTTCGCGCCGCCGGCGGCCTGCACCCGCTTGCCGTTCGCAGTGCCGATCCGATGAATCTCCCTGGCAACCGGCGTGGAACCCACGAACGACACCGCCTTGATGGTCGGGTGGGCGAGAATCGCATCGACCGCCTCGCGGCCTCCGTGCACCACGTTGAGCACGCCGGGCGGCAGGCCGGCCTGCTGGGCGAGCTGGGCGATCCGGATCGTGGTCAGCGGCACCTTTTCGCTCGGCTTGAGCACGAACGTGTTGCCGCAGGCGATCGCGATCGGCCACATCCAGAGGGGAACCATCGCCGGAAAGTTGAACGGGGTGATGCCCGCCACCACGCCGAGCGGCTGACGGATCGAGTCGCAGTCGATGCCGCGGGCGACGTTCTCGGCCGACTCGCCCATCAGCAGGCTCGGGGCCCCGCAGGCGAACTCGATGTTTTCCAATCCCCGGCGGACATCGCCGCGGGCCTCGGCGAGGGTCTTGCCGTGCTCGGTGGTCACGCTGCGGGCAAGCTCGTCGAAGTGATCTTCGAGGAGGACCTTGAGCCGAAAGAGAATCCGCGCCCGTTCGACGGGGGGCGTCTCCATCCAGACCGGAAACGCCTTGGCGGCGGCCTGCACCGCCTGATCGACGACGTCGGCCCCGCAGAGCGGCGCCTCGGCGATCACCTCACCGACCGACGGGTTGTGAACGGGCGTCGTGGCGACTCCCGATACGGTGATCCACTCGCCGCCGATGAAGAGCGGACAGGGCAGCAACTTCGACATGGCAGATGGCTCCGGGGACGGGGCCACCAGTGTAGCCGATCAGGTGCCGTCGGTGCCGTCCGGTGGGGCGGTCGGGTCGTTGCCGTCGCCAATCGAGCAGTACCACCGCAGGACCGTCAGGTCGATGTCGTTCTCGATCGACTCGACGTGGCCGTCGAGGAACACGAAGGGCGTCACGCCCGGATGGAGGCTGCCGAACTTCCGGGGATTCGTGTCGTCCGCACCGCTGGCGAGCCCTCGCGCTGGATCGCGAAAGCAGACATAGGGATTGTCGGAGGCGAAGAACGCCGTGTCGCCCTGGGCCCGGTGCACCATGGTGCCAGCCACGGATGGGTCGATCGCGGGAATGTGCTTTTCCCCGGCAGCGAACGTTTTGGAGAGACCGTCGCTCACCTGGGCGGAGCGAACCTTCGAGAAGGTGTGAATCGGTCCGGCCTGGCGAGGATCCAGGGAAGCCGCGGTTCCCGAGTAATAGTTGAAGTAGGTGCCGGCATTCGCAGCGTAGTCTCCACCTGCGGCCACACCCACCTTCACGGGTGCCTGGTCGTTGTTGTCGAAGTTACGGTCGTTGAGCGGCGACCTCCGACTCGGACAGAAGAAGGTCGGCACCGCGGTCCGCATCGCGATGGTGTTTCGGTCGTCCCACATCGCGACGCCGGAGCCGGAAACCAGCGCGTTGTAGATCGATGTCTGCTCCAGCATCGGCAGCACGCGAAAGGTCCACGATTGACCAAACTGGTCGCGGGTGTCGCGGCCCATCGGGTAGGCCCGCTTCTGGTCGTGCACCTGCACGACGGCGAGCCCCACCTGCCTCATCTGGTTGGCACACTGGGTTCGTCGAGCCGCCTCGCGGACCGACTGCACGGCCGGCAGGAGCAAGCCGATCAGCGTGGCGATGATCGCGATCACGACCAAAAGCTCCACGAGCGTGAACGCACGCGGAGATCGGCACGAGGCGGGACTGGCGACGGATGTCATGAGATCCTCTCGGGCCTGTACGATCAGGAAATCCACACCGAAGTATATTGTCGTCCGCAGGGAGCGTGCCACTCGACACGGATCGCAGACCCAATGGCAGCGGGCACTACCTCGTGCGCACCATGGCCACCTCTCCCGATGCCATCGGCGGCTTGATTCATGAGCGCAACGAGCATGCCGCGAGGTCCGTCGGAACGAAGGGCCATACGCCGCTGGCCCCTTCTCGCGATCCTGATGATCAGCCTCGGCCCCGGTATCGCTGCCGCGGCCGATGCCCCCGCGGCCTCGCGAGCGTTCACGAGCGACGACCCCGTCGTTGTGGCTGCCCGCGCCCTGCTGGAGAGCGGCGATCTCGCCGACGTCGAACGCATGGTGGATGCCGCCGCGAGCGAAGGCGATGACATCGACAGCGGAGCCCGTGCGGAGCTCCTGGAACTAGCCCGCCGCGTCCGCCACGACTACGCGGTCGACGAGCAGGGACTCCTGGCGGCGGTTCGCACGGTGGTCCCCGACGCCACCACCGACGAGGTCTCCGCATGGGTGGCCGAAGCCCGGCTCGCGTCGCGAGTGATCGACGGCCGCCGCCTCCTCCATCGGCGGGCCTCCCAGAACCTGTTTCTCTTCTCGGCCCGAGCCCGCGGCCGCCGCGACGCGCTGAAGCCGCCGCAGACGGCCCCATGGTCGCTCGTCGATCACGCAAAGGCTGCGGCCGCGGAGGCGGCGCGCACGGGCAGCGATCGCGTGCTACCCGTGCAGCACCGCGTCACGCATACCATCACCATTCCGGCGACTCACCCGGCGATCAAGCCGGGCGTGCGCGTGCAGGCGTGGCTCCCGTTTCCGCAGGAGACGCACCTCCAACGCGAGGTTCGGCTCGTCGAGGCGGGGCCGGGCGAGCCACATGTCGCGGCCGCGGGTCGGCTCGATCCGGTCTCCGAGGGCTGCCTGCAGCGGTCGTTGTATCTCGAGGCGGTGGTGGCCGACCCGCCGCGGCCGCTCGTGTTTCGCGAGGTGTTCGAGTTCGTGTCGTATGCGTTCTGCCCCACACTCGACGAGTCGCGGGCCGCGCCGCTGCCGGCCGACTGGGGCGACGCGTTTCTCGGAGAGCGGCCACCCCACATCGTGTTCACGCCCGAGATTCGCCGCCAGGTGGCGGAGATCGTCGGCGAAGAGACCAACCCTCTGGCGCGGGCCCGACTCATCTTCCGCTGGGTGAGCCGCTCCATCCCGTGGCATGCCGAAGACGAGTACTCGACGATCCCCTCGCTGTCCGTCCGTGGCTTCACGGTCCGACGCGGCGACTGCGGCGTGCAGAACACGCTCTTCATCACGATGTGCCGAATCGCCGGGATTCCCGCCCGCTGGCAGAGCGGCTTCGAGACGCGGCCCGTCACGGGAATCGGCATGCACGACTGGGCCGAGATCCACCTTCCCCCCTGGGGCTGGCTGCCCGCCGATGCGTCGTACGGTGTGCAGGTGTCCGACGACCCTCGGGTGGCGGACTTCTTCTGCGGCGGCTGCGACAGCTACCGGCTGACCGTGAACCTCGACTGGGGCCGCGACCTCTGCCCACCGCTTCCCGGGCTGCGGTCTGAACCGGCCGACTTTCAGCGGGGCGAGGTGGCGGTTGACGGGCGGCCGCTCTACTTCGACGCCTGGTCGTGTCGCACCACCGTGGAGCGCCAGCCCGGGCCGCAGTCGTCGCCGACGTCGAGGCCGACGGGACTTCGATGACTCACACGGTCCATACACGGCGTCGCGTCATGCATCGCATGGCAGACAACCGGGCAAGCGATCACGGATGCGGCGGAATTGGCTGCATCGTGCCAGCGGCGAGCCGCGACTGGTAGTCGTGCCAGGTCATCACCGCCCGGCCCGTCTCCAGCGGCGTCATCGTGATGCAGCCATCGACGGGACAGACGATCGAGCAGAGGTTGCAGCCCACGCAATCATCTTCGCGGACCTTCGGCACCGGCTTGCCCGGCACGCGGCCCGGGCCCAGGCCGTAGGGCGTGGAATCGACGAGGTCGATGCACTGGTGGGCGCCGTCCTCGCAGGCGATGTGGCAGAGATTGCAGCCGATGCACTTGTCGTAGTCGATCCGCGCCACCCGCTTGTAGTGCAGGTCGAGCTGCTGCCAGTCGCCCACCTGTGGCACCGCCTTGCCGCGGAGGTCGGCCAGCGACCGCATCCCCTTGGAGTCGAGGTAGGCCGAGAGGCCGTCCTTCATGTCCTCCACGATCCGGAAGCCGTAGTGCATGATCGCGGTGCAGACCTGCAGGCTCGTGGAGCCGAGGGCGACGAACTCGGCCGCATCCCGCCAGGTGCCGATGCCGCCGATCCCGGAGATCGGCAGGCCCACCTGCGGGTCGGCGGCGCAGGCGTGCACCATGTTCAGGGCGATCGGCTTCACGGCCGGACCGCAGTAGCCGCCGTGGGAACTCCGACCGGCCACGAACGGCTCCGGCACCAGCGTGTCGAGATTGACGTTGGTGATGCTGTTGATCGTGTTGATCAGCGAGATGGCGTCGGCGCCGGCCCGCTTCGCCGCCCGGGCCGCGTAGACCACGTTGGTGATGTTGGGCGTGAGCTTCACGATCACCGGGATCGTCGCCGCCTCCATCACCCAGCCCACGATCGTCTCCGCCACCTCCGGGTTCTGCCCCACGGCCGACCCCATGCCCCGCTCGCACATGCCGTGCGGGCACCCGAAGTTGAGTTCGATGCCGTCGGCGCCGCAGTCGGCCGACCGCTTCACGAACTCGTGCCACCGCTCGCGGGTGTCGACCATCAGGGAGGCGATCACGGTGTGCTTCGGCCACCGCTTCTTGACCTCGGCGATCTCGTCGAAGTTGGTCTCGGGCGAGCGGTCGCTGATCAACTCGATGTTGTTGAAGCCAGCCATCTTCATGCCGCCAAGCGTGAGGGCCGAATAGCGGGAGGAGACGTTCACGATCGGCTCGCCGATCGTCTTCCAGACCACGCCCCCCCAGCCCGCTTCGAACGCCCGATGGGCCTGGTGGGCGGTGTTGGACGGCGGGCCACTCGCCACCCAGAAGGGATTCGGGCTCTTGATGCCGGCGAAGTCGATCGAGAGGTCGGCCATGGCGGTAACGGTCAGCCCTGCTTCAGGGCCGCCTCCAGTTCGTGGACGCGGATGGGATGATCGAAGCCGGAGCCGACCGCGCCGTCGGGCATGCCGAGCCGCGAAGGTTGGAGCACCCCGCCTGCGGCCGTCCCGCCGAGGAAGGCGTGGATGCCGAGGGCCGCCTTCTTGCCTTCGGCGACGGCGTTGACCACCTCACGGCCGCCGCTGGCCGCATCGCCGCCGACGAAGACCTTCGGCAGGCTCGTCTGCATGGTGGCGGGGTCATGCGCCACGCGGCCCTTGGCATCGACTTTCAGTCCCGGAAAGAGCCGTTCGAGCAGCCCCACCTGCTTCTCCTGGCCCACCGCCTTGAGGACCATGTCGCACGCATGGGTCCATTCGCTCCCCGGCACGACCGACACGCGGCCGTCGCGAACCGCCGTCTTCGCGAGCCTCAGCCCGGCCACGTGACCGTCTTTCGCCACCACCTCGACCGGCACAGTGTCGAACAGGAACGTGGCCCCGTCGGTCTTCGCGAGATCGTATTCGAAAGGATAGGCCGACATCTCTGCCGCACCGCGGCGGTAGACGATCGTGGCCTCGTCGGCGCCGAGCCGCTTCGCCTGGGTGACGGCGTCGATCGCGGTGTTGCCGCAACCGAGCACCACCACTCGGCGACCGACTGGCACCGCCTCGAGGGGGCGGGTATGGATCCACTCGATGAAGTCGAGGGCATCGACCACTTCGGGAAGATCTTCGCCCGAAATACCGAGCCGGTTGGCGCCGCCGAGGCCGACGCCGATGAACACGGCGTGGTCATCGCGAAGAAGATCGGCAGCGTGCACGTCGCGGCCGATCTCGACGCCATAGCGGAAGGTCACGCCGAGCCGCTCGATCATCCGCACCTCGTCGAGACTCACCTCCGGCCGCATCTTGTAGTAGGCGATGCCGTAGGTGTTGAGGCCGCCGCCGGCAGGCTTCTTGTCGTAGACGGTGACCGCGTAGCCCAGCCGGGCGAGTTCGGCGGCGCAGCCGAGGCCGGCGGGGCCGGCGCCGAGGATCGCGACCGTGCGGCCGTTCTTCTCCGCAGGAGCGTGAAGGACGTCGATGCCGGCCGCGGCCACGTGGTCGGTGGCGCGACGCTGGAGACGACCGATCTGGATCGGATCCTTCTCCAGGTCGAGCATCACGCAGGCGCCCTCGCAGAGCATCTGCGTCGGGCAGACCCGGGCACAACTCGCCCCGAGCACGTTGGCCTCGAGGATCGTCCGGGCGGCCCCGGTGAGGTTGTCCGTCGTGATCTTGCGAATAAAGGTGGGAATGTCGATGCCCGTGGGGCAGGCCATGATGCACGGCGCGTCGTAACAGAACAGGCAGCGACTGGCCTCGACCTTGGCCTCCTGGGGCGTGAATGGCGGCTTGGTGTCCGCCATGTTCGCCATGGCGGTCGCGGCGTCGAGCCGGGGCTGGATCGGCATGCCTGTCGTCTCCGCGTCTTCCTGCGCCCGCTCGGGGCGATCCCGCCGAATGGCGTAAGGATAGACCGGCCTGCTTGCCGATGCCACCCGAACTCGGCCACGATACATCCATGGCGACCATGCTCGATCCCCAGCGAACGATCCGCGAACTGCAGGAACTCCGCACCCTCACGGCCGATGCCGACGGCGCCCAGCGGGTGGCCTTCACCCCCACGTGGCTTGCGGCCCGCGCGTGGTTCCGCGAGCGGCTTGCCGGCCTGCCCGTCAACGTGCACCAAGACGCCGCCGGGAATGTCTGGACCACGCTTCCCGGCGCGAGCGAGCGGGCGGTCGTGGTCGGCAGCCATATCGACTCGGTGCCCAACGGCGGCTGGCTCGACGGCTGCCTCGGGTTGCTCGCGGGCCTCGAGGTGCTGCGGAGGGTGTGCGCGGAGCACGAGGGAAAACCGCCTGTCACGATCCGCGTGGTGGACTGGGCCGACGAGGAGGGCGCCCGGTTCGGCAAGAGCCTGTTCGGTTCCGCCGCCTGCTCCGGCAATCTCGATCTCGACGAGGCGCGGCGACTCACCGACAAGCAGGGAGTGGCCTTGCCCGCCGCCCTGCGGCACGTGGGCATCGACTTCGAGCGGGTGAAGGAGAGCGGTTGCGAGCGGGCGAACGCCGCGGCCTACCTGGAACTCCACATCGAACAGGGTCCGGTGCTCCTCGACCTCGACCTGCCGCTCGGCGCCGTGCTCGGCACCTTCGGCGTGGAGCGACACGCCATCACTTTTCACGGCCAGGCGGCTCACTCGGGCTCCACGCCGATGAACCGCCGCCGCGACGCCTTCTTGGCGGCTGCGAAGATGGCGCAGGAGATCTACGCCATCGCCGCGCGGAGCGGAGGCGGCGTGTGCACGATCGGCTCCTGCACGACGAAGCCGGGGATCGTGACGAGCGTGGTCGAGGAATGCCGGATCACGCTCGACCAACGGCACCTCGACACCGCGGCGCTCGCACGGATGCATCGCGAGGCCCGCGAGGCGGCGACGCGATTCGCCGCAGAGGGGGGCGTGGACGTGTCGTGGGAACGCCTCTGGTCGATCGCGCCGGCCCCATTCCACCCGGAACTGATCGCCTTTGCCGACGACGCGGTCCGCGAGACCTGCGGCACGTCGCACCGCCTTCCCTCGGGGCCGCTGCACGACGCGGCCGAGATGGCGATGGCCGGCGTGCCCACCGTGATGCTCTTCGTGCAGAGCCTGAAGGGCATCAGCCACAACAAGATCGAGGACACGCGTCTCGAGCACCTCGACCTCGCCGTCCGGGCGCTCGACCGACTCGCGGAAAAGACGATGCGCTGGGTCGCGGACGGCGAAGGGAGCCACTGACATGGAGCCGAGGGTCACGCACGCCCGCAAGGAATACGAGCAGGGGGCGCTCGATGAGGCGACGGTCGCCCGCGACCCGATCCGCCAGTTCGCGGCGTGGTATGACGCCGCCGTGGCGGCCGGCGTGCCCGAACCCGAGGCGATGACGCTCTCCACAGCCACGCCCGACGGCCGCCCGTCGGCGAGGATCGTCCTCCTTCGCGGCTTCGACGCCCTCGGCTTCTGCTTCTTCACCAACTACGAAAGCCGCAAGGGTCGCGAGCTCACCGCAAACCCACACGCCTCGCTGACCTTCCACTGGGCCGACCTCGAGCGACAGGTGCGGATCGAGGGCCGCGTCGAGCGGACGACCGCCGCCGAGTCGGACGAGTATTTTCGGACGCGGCCGAGCACGTCGCGGATCGGCGCCTGGAGTTCGCCGCAGAGCGAGGTGATCCCCGACCGGGCGACGCTCGAAACACTCTTTGCCCGCTTCCGCGAAGAGCACCCGGACGACGCAGCGATTCCGCGGCCGCCAAACTGGGGCGGATTCCGGATCGTGCCGGAGAGGATCGAGTTTTGGCAGGGCCGACCGAGCCGCCTGCACGACCGTCTCTGCTTCCGCCGCGGCCCGGCTGGCGACTGGATCGTCGAGCGACTGGCGCCGTAGTCCCGCGTCGGGAGGCGCAGGTTGAAAACCTGCGCTACGGGCATCGGCAGATCAGGCCGTGGCGGCCAACGCCACGGCAAGGTCGGCGGCAACGCGGGCGTTGTTGAGAAGCAGCGCCTCATTGGTCTTGACGCTCGCGCCGCCGGTGAGGGCTCGCATCCGATCAAGCAGGTAGGGCGTGACGCCCCGACCGCTGACGTCGGCCGCCTCCAAGAGCGCGGTGCCGAGGGCGGAATCGTGCAACTCCTTCGGGAGCGCGTCGGCCTCGGCCACCGGATTGGCGACCACGAGGCCCGACGTGAAGCCGAGGTCGAAGTGCGTACGGACGGTGCGGGCCACGTCGGCGATCGAATCGCAGCGACGATCGACGCGGAGCCCGCTCTCGCGACGGTAGAAGGCGGGGAACTCGGCTGTGCCCACGCCCAGGATCGGCACCCCGAGCGTCTCGAGCATTTCGACCGTCCGCGGCAGGTCGAGGATCGCCTTGGCGCCCGCACAGACCACCGCCACCGGATACCGCGCCAGAGCCGTGAGGTCGGCCGACACGTCACCGGTCTCCGCGGCGCCTCGGTGCACGCCACCGATGCCGCCCGTCGCGAACACGTGGATGCCCGCCTTCCAGGCGGCGAACATCGTCGCCGCGACGGTCGTCGAGCCAACCCCGCCCGCAGCCACCTCCGCGGCGAAGTTGCCGAGATTCACCTTCACGGGGTTCGTGGCGGCGGCCAGTCGTTCCAGTTCCGCCCGCGTAACCCCGATCCGTACCGTGCCATCGAGGATGCCGATCGTCGCCGGCACTCCGCCGTGGGAGCGAACTGCGTCCTCGAGCGCCGCCGCGACCCGGATGCCGTCGGGCTGGGGAAGGCCATGCGTGACCAGCGTGGTCTCCAACGCGACCACGGGCTTGCCGGCGGCCACCGCCGCGGCAACGTCCGACGACACTCGAAACAATCCACTGGCAAATGTGGTCATGAAGTCGCTCCACTCTCGGCGTCCACGAAGGATAGGTCGAGCATCGGTCTCTCCGCAAACGGCCGTCGGATGCTCCGCGCGACGTCCACCATGACTTCGGTGATCATCGACCGCCTGGATCGCCCCGATCCTGCTCGCCGTCGGCGATCGTCGCAAACGCGGCGAACGCCGCAGGATCGACGTCGTCCGCAAGGAATCGGACCGCACCGTCCGCGAACACGCACGTCACGCCAGAGCGGTGGAAACTGTTGGGCTTCCACGGCGAAAACTGGCTGGCGTTTGGAGTGGTGTCAAAGTAGGCATACATGTGCAGCATCATGCCGCGACTGTTTTCGAGGCCATACGGCGCCGTTGGTGGAGTCGCGTGCTCCCGATACTTGCGTCCCCACACCTCACAGATCATCGCGGTGTGCGACGCTCCGTCGGTGACAGCCGACAGTCGCGTCCTCGAGTCGTTGTAGAACAGCCCGTCATTGGCATTGCAATGGCCGTAGTTCAGTGTTCCGTCGGGGTGAGCCATCGTTGAGTACTCCGTGGAGCCTGCCACCGCGAAGTAATGGGCGATCCGGCAGACATTCACCGGGAGGAGCCATGGGGTTGTCAGGCCGCTGTAGGGGTCGGTCGGGCAGAGGAAGGTCGTGAATCGCTGCTGCATCACCGCGACGTTTTCGGCCGACGCATACTGGGGCCGGACGGCGAAGTCCAAGCGGTCGAAAGCGGGCTGCTCACCGAGGAAGGGGAAGACCAGGTTCATCCAGATCCCGACCCGGCCATCCCAACTGCAGTGGTCCCCCATTCCGTAGTTCGACGTGTATCCCTGATCCAAGCGGGTACCATGCACCTCGCCCGGGGGAAGCCTTCCCCGTGCCGATTCATAACCTCGGATCGAAAGCCCAATCTGCCTGAGGTTGTTGCCGCACGCGCTGCGCCGTGCCGATTCGCGGGCCATCTGCACCGCCGGCACGAGCAATCCGGCGAGCAGTGCGATGATCGCGATCACGACAAGGAGTTCCACGATCGTGAATCCGTGGGTCGATCGGTGGCGGCGCGGCGAAGTCATGCGGAACAACACCCGCGCGGCCGTCTCCCTGTCGTCCAAGGACAGAATGGCCCATGACGCTTGCGGAAGGCGCGGGGGACTGACGAGATGATGTCGGACGCCCCACAGGATCAGGTTGCCCATGGCACTTTCCCAAGCGAATCAAACCACTCGCGGACGCCATCAGGACGCAGGGACGGTCGCGGCGAACCATTCGGCGTGCCGCGCGGCGGCAACCGCCGGTGTGGCCGCCATGAGGCCGCGGCCGCCCCAGTCTTCAATCGCGAAACTCGCCGACACGATGCCCTGCTCGATGCTCCGGTTCACGTCGCCGTGCGTGACCAGCCCCGCCAAGAAGCCGCCCGCGAACGAGTCGCCGGCGCCGGTGGCATCCACGACCTCCCGGGCCCGGGACATCCACGTCCGCGAGTGGCCCCGATGCAGTTCCACGAGCCGGCCACCCCTGGCGCCGCGCTTGAAGGCGATGTGGGCGAGCCGCGGCCCGGCGAGCGCGGGAATGATCGCGTCGGCGTCGCCGGCGAGCCTCCACTCGTCTTCGCTCACGAAGAACAGGTCGATGTGGGTGAGGACCTCCCGCCATGCCGCGAGCGTGCCGTCACGGACGAGTTCGAACGGATCCAGTGAAACCAGGCGAGATCCCGGCAGCTGCGGCGCGAGGCCGTGGGCGAGTTCCAGTTGCCGTTCGAGCGGCATGGGGGCGAGGTGAAAGGCTCGGGCGGCCAACCACGAGGGCGGCACGTCGGCGAGCGTGGGAGAGACGTCGGCATGCGACGGGCAGTCGAGGTGGTGGACCGTGCGGCGGACGGCAGGCTCGTAGAGCAGCCACGCCCGGCCGCCCGTGCGGTCGAGTCGGCGAACCCCGGCCAAGTCGATCCCCTTGGCGGCGAGTTGCTCAAGGGCGTGGGCCGGATAGTCGGTGCCGGCGACGGAGCAGATCCCCACCTTCGCGCCCCACAGGGCGGCAGCGAGTGCCGCATGCAGGACCGCCCCCCCGGGCTCGCCCATGAGGGTGCTGCCATCGCGAAGCACGATGTCGTCCACCAGCAGGTTGCCGAGCAGCACGACGTCGGGGCTTGAGGGTGTCATCGGTTCGAACCGCAGGCATGAAACGCATCGGCGAGCCGCTTCGTCGCCGTCGTGTCGAGAGGCTGCCGCCAGTCGCCCTGCCGCTTCACCGAGGAGCCGACGATCAGTCCGTCGGCGGAGGCAAACTCGGCGATATTTTCGGGCGTGAGGCCTGAACCGACGAACACGGGGATGCCCACGGCAGACGCCACAGCGTTCACCTCGGCGGGCCGGGCAGGCCGCCCAGTGGATGTGCCTGTCACGATCACGCCGTCGGCGAGCGCGAACTCCGCGGCGTGGGCTGTCTCGACGATATCCACGTCGGCCGTGATCGCGTGGGATGAATGCTTCTTCTTGATGTCGGCGAATACGCGGATGTGCTCGGCGCCGACGGCGGCGCGGTAGCGGAGGAGAGGCCCGGCGTCGGCCTCGACGAGCCCCTCGTCCGCGACGTGGGCAAACACAAACCCCTCCACCCGAACGAACGAGGCGCCGCAGGCGAGGGCGACCGCGATCGCCTCCTCGTTGGCGGCGGCGAGCACCTGCACTCCCAGCGGCAATGGCACCGCGCGGCGAACCTCGCGGCCGATCACCGCCATCGCCGCCACCACCTCGGGCCCCACGTGCGACATGAGATACGGCCGATCGAACATGTTCTCGATCATCAGGCCTTGGAAACCCGCGGAGCGGTACGTCTCGGCCTCGGACACGGCCCGGGCGATCTGCTCATCGATGCTCGTGGCGGCACCACGATGGCCGGGGCTCCCCGGCAGCGGGCCGACGTGGAGCATGCCGACGAGAGCTCGGGGGGTGGCGAACAGGGCCGACATGATCTGCTGACGGGAGTTCATGTCCAGTGGTGTACCAGACCGCCGGGTCGATGGGGAGCGGCCGCCCGGCGGATCATGCCGCCGCGCTTCTGCGTCGGCCGGCGTTGGACGGTTGCATCTTCGGGCCCAACTGCCGACAGTTGAGGCTGAGAGGCATCGATGACACCACCATCCCCCGGCTCCTGGCACTGGCTCGATCGCGCCGGGTTGCAACTGGTGGTCGATGCCCTGCGGCGACAGGGGCATCGCGTCATCGGGCCTCAGGTCGCCGACGGGGCGATCGTGCTCCGCGACCTCGCCTCAGTCACGGACCTGCCCACGGGCTGGCTCGACGACCAGGACGGCGGCTCCTACCGACTGCGGCACGACCCGACTGCCGGCACCTTTGACCATGTCGTCGGGCCGCACTCGCTGAAAAACTTCTTGTTTCCGGCGCGGGAGACGGTCGCGTCGTTTGCCCGTGACGACGGCACGTGGACGCAGGCGCCTCGGTCCGCGGCCGAGTCTCCCCTGGCGGTGCTCGGCGTCCGCGGCTGCGATCTCGCGGCGCTTGCCGTGCAGGACCGCGTGTTCCTTGGCAGCGGCTATGTCGATGAGGCGTACAAGGCCCGCCGCGAGCGACTGTTTCTCGTCGCGGTCAACTGTCGCCGCGCAGCGGCAACCTGCTTCTGTCACTCCATGGGCTGCGGGCCGTCGGCTGGGCCGGTCTTTGATCTCGCCCTCACCGAAATCGGCAACCGATTCGCCTGCGAAGTCGGCTCTGACCACGGAGCCGCGGTGCTCGCCGCCGCGAGCGAGGCTGGCGCGGTCCTCGCGGCCTGCACGGCCAGCGAGATCGATGCGGCCGGCGCGGTGCCGCGGGACCTGGGCTCCCGGATGCATGCGCGGCAGACCGTGAACGACACGCCCTCGCCCCGCAGCCTCGATACGCACGGCATCCGCGACCTGCTCATGCGCAACCTGGAGCACCCGCAGTGGGACGAGGTCGCCTCCCGCTGCCTCTCCTGCACCAACTGCACGCTCGTCTGCCCGACCTGCTTCTGCTCGAGCGTGCAGGAGGTGGCCGACCTTTCCGGCGACCAGGTCGACCGCGAGCGGCACTGGGCGAGCTGCTTCTCGCTCGATCACGCCCGCATGCACGGCCAGAGCGTCCGCAGCTCGACCGCGTCTCGGTATCGGCAGTGGCTGATCCACAAGTTCGCGACCTGGATCGACCAGTTCGACACCTCGGGCTGCACCGGCTGCGGTCGCTGCATCACCTGGTGCCCGGTGGGGATCGACGTCACCAGGGAGATCGCGGCCATTCGCGCGACCGACGGAGCCGCCGCCCCTGAAACCGGACGAGGGACTTCATGACCATGCCCCCCCGCCCGCCCTCAGCGACCACCCCCGATCCGTGGCGTGCGCATGCATCGAGGATCGTGTCGATCCGTGACGAGACTCCCGGCGTGAAAACCTATGAACTGGAGTTCGAAGAGGCCTCCGCTCGCACCGGCTACTCGTTCGCGGCCGGGCAGTTCAACATGCTCTACCTGCCCGGCATCGGCGAGGCGGCGATCTCGGTGAGTTCCGATCCCGATCGCCGGGAAACGATCGCCCACACGGTCCGCGCGGTCGGCAACGTGACCGACGCACTGACGCGGCTGGCCGTCCACGACCACCTGTTCATCCGCGGTCCCTTCGGAACTCCCTGGCCGGTCACTGCGGCCGGCGGCCGCGATGTCGTGATCGTGGCAGGCGGTTTGGGGCTCGCCTCACAGCGGGCCGCGATCGAGCAGCTCTCGAGACGAGCGGATGGTGGGCAGACCATCGTGCTCCACGGGGCGAAGCGTCCCGAAGGACTGCTGTACGCATCCGAGTACGACCGCTGGCGGGCCGCCGGCATCGACGTCCATACCGTGGTTGATGAAGGCGATGCCGCATGGACCGGCCGCGTCGGCCTCGTCACCCACCTGCTCGCCGACCTACCGCTCGACCCGTCGGCCACCACGATCTTCTGCTGCGGCCCCGATGCGATGATGGTGGGCGTGGCGGAAGCAGCGATGGCTCGCGGTGTGTCCGCCGAACACGTCTGTCTGTCGCTCGAGCGAAACATGGCCTGTGCCGTGGCCCACTGCGGCCTCTGTCAGTTCGGCCCGCACTTCGTCTGCCGTGACGGTCCGGTGCTCCGCTACGATCGCATCGCAAGCCTCATGAGAGTACCGCAGCTGTGAACGCCAAGCCCAGGCTCGCCGTGTTCAAGTTCGCGTCGTGCGACGGCTGCCAGCTGCAGCTCCTCGATGCGCAGGACCGGCTCCTGGAACTTGCCGGCCGCGTCGAGATCGACCATTTCCTCGAGGCGAGTTCGCGGGTCGTGCCGGGACCCTACGACATGGGGCTCGTCGAGGGATCGATCACGACGATCGAAGACGAGGAGCGGATCCGGGAAGTCCGCCGCCAGTGCCGATTCCTGGTCACGATCGGGGCGTGTGCGACCGCCGGCGGCATCCAGGCCCTGCGAAACTGGGGCCGAATCGACGACTTCCGTGCGGCCATCTATGCGACGCCCGAGACCATCTCGACGCTGGCCACCAGCACCCCCATCGCCGACCACGTGCCGGTCGATTTCGAGCTCCGTGGCTGTCCGATCGATCGCGGCCAACTGATTGACCTCCTCACGGCCGTGCTCCTCGGCCGGAAGCCGCACGTGCCGGGCCACTCGGTGTGCGTCGAGTGCAAGGCCCGGGGGCTCGTGTGCGTGGCCGTGGCGAAGGGCATCCCCTGCCTCGGCCCCGTCACGCAGGCCGGCTGCGGCGCGATCTGCCCGGCGCACGACCGCGAGTGCTTCGGCTGCTTTGGCCCGAGCGAATCGCCCAACCTGGTGAGCCTGACGGGCTTCTACGAGCGGCGCGGCACCCCGCGGGATTCGCTCATGCGGCTCGTGCGGTCATTCAACGCGGCGGCTCCGGCATTTCGCGCGGAGAGTGATCGGCTGGAGGCGAGCGAATGAGTGAGATTCGTCGGTTTCAGGTGAAGTCGCTCGCCCGCGTCGAAGGGGAGGGCTCGCTCAAGGTCCGCGTTGCCAACGGGCACGTCGAGATCGCCGAGTTCTCGATCTACGAGCCGCCGCGATTCTTCGAGAAACTCGTCCGCGGTCGCGAGATCCGCGAGGTGCCCGACATCGTGGCCCGGATCTGCGGCATCTGTCCCGTCGCCTACCAGTTGACGGCGTGTGAGGCGCTGGAAAAGGCGCTCGGCGTGGAGGTCACGGCCGACATCCGCCGAATCCGCCGGCTGCTCTACTGCGGCGAATGGATCCAGAGCCACGCCCTCCACGTGCACCTCCTCCATGCGCCCGATTTCATGGGCGTGGAGAGCGGCTTCGCCCTGGCGGCCACGCATCCCGACCTCGTGAACCGCGGCCTGCGGCTCAAGGCGATCGGCAGCCGGATCATGGAAGTGGTGGGGGGCCGCGCCGTCCACCCCGTCAACGTCGCCGTTGGCGGCTTCCATCGTGCCCCGGCGGCGGCCGACCTCCGCGGGCTCGTACCCGACCTCGAATGGGCGCTCGTTGCCGCGATCGATCTGGTCGCGGAGGTGAGCCGGTTCGAGTTTCCGGGCCTGCCTCGCGACTACGACGGCGTCTGCCTACGGCCCGCCGTGGGCTATCCCATGGACGAGGGACGGATCGTCTCGACGAGCGGCCTCGACATCGACGTCGCCGACTACGAACAGCACTTTTCCGAGCGACAGGTGCCGTGGAGCACGGCGTTGCAGAGCGTGATGCTGCCGGAGGAGAAACCGTATCTGGTGGGCCCGCTCGCGCGGGTCAATCTCTGCCGCGACCGGCTGCCGCCGGCGGCGCGGCTGGCCGCGGACACAAGCGGCCTCGGCTTTCCGCTTCGACTTTCGTCGCAGAGCATCGTGGCGCGGGCGATCGAGATCGTGGCCGCCTGCGAGGAGGCCCTCGCGATCGCGCGAGATGCGGCGGCCGACATCGCTCCGTGTCGGATCGACTTCGTGCCGCGGGCCGGCGCGGCCTGCCATGCGACGGAAGCGCCGCGTGGCCTGCTCTGGCACCGCTACGAGATCGGCGACGATGGCCTCATCACCGGCGCCGCGATCGTACCGCCAACCTCGCAGAATCAGGCGATGATCGAGGCCGATCTCAAGGCGATGCTGCCGGGCGTGCTTGGTCTCGACGACGCAGCCGCCACGCTGGCCTGCGAGCGGGTGATCCGCGACTACGACCCGTGCATCAGCTGCGCCACGCATTTCCTCAGGCTGACCGTGGAGCGTTGACCGCGACGAGAACAGGCACAGGTTGAAAACCTGTGCTACGAGAAGCGTGGACGGAGCACGGGGCTGTGCGACGAGAAGCGTGGAAGGAGTTGAGGAACCGTAT
>JAGWWA010000054.1 GCA_018970605.1 Planctomycetota bacterium
GCCGACCTTCGGAAGGGTTCCGGGTGTCTCGGGATCCTTGAGAACCGCCGCGAGCTGATGGGAGCGGACGGAGAGTTTCGCGTCGGCCCCCGAGGCCGCGTCTCGCTCGAGCCCTTCGCGGAGACGGACCCTCGACTCTCGGCTGTCGGGCCCGGAGCGAACATCGGCGACCCACCGGGCGAAGCTGTCGCCCATGTCCTTGAGCCCGGGATCGGCGGCGATCGCTTCCGCGACCTCGTGAAAGGTCGGCTCAACCCGCATGTCGGGGCCGATCCGCTTCTCGGGCCCGGCCCACCCGTTGATCTCATGGCAGCCGTAGCAGCCGTACTGCCTGATCAGGTGATAGCCCTCGACGAGCTTCGGCGCCGGCGGATCCGGGAACTTCTCGCTCGGCTCGAGATCGACCACCTGGTGATGGCACTTCAGGCAGCTCGACTCCTCGAACCGCTGGGGCAGCATCGGCTGGATCCAGTGGTGGTTGTTGAACCAGCCGTGCTCGTCGTGCCATTCATGGGCCTGCTTGGGCGTGTTGGGCGTGTGCGAGGCCCACGTGAAACTCGTGGCACTACCCTGCCCCTGGTGGCAGATCGTGCACCCGAAGTTCTTCATGGGGTGCGGGCTGGAATCACCCACGAAGAGATCGAGCCGCGGGTGCGTCGAATAGGGCTGCGGCACGCCGCGGCGGACGGTCAGCGACAGCGGCGTCCCCCACTTCGGCGTGTCCAGCAGCGACGCCACGGCCATCTTGCGTGCCAGCGTCTTCCCGCCGTCCACCGCCTCGATGACGTCGCCCGCACGCAAGCCCGCGACGGCGGCGGCTGACTCCGGCGTCACCACGCTCACCGTCGGGTCGTCGGCATCGAACAGGCCCCGGGCCGCGAGGCGGAGCCCATAGGCGGCCTCGAGCCCGTCATTGCCGTCGCCCGACGCGTCCGCCGGCTTGGCGGCCGGCGTTGCCATGGCGAGCGTCACCGTCTCGGCCTGCGGATAGCCCGGCTCGGAGGGCGCCCCGGGCATCGACTTGTCCATGCCGCGATGGCACGTCGTGCAGCGGTCGAAGCGGGCGACGTCGCGGAAGTTGTTGTTGAGCGTCAGCTGCGGCAGCCAGATCTGATCGACCTTCAACGGGCTGTTGAACGCGTCGAGCACGGGCAGTTCCAGCAGGCTCTTGCCCGCGTTCGCCCGCCGCTGCTCGAAGGTCTTCTGCAGCTGCACGAGCTTGCCGCGATGGTCGGCCACCGCCTTGGCCGCCTCATCCTCGGCCTTGGTGAGCTGGCCGAGCAGCGCTTCGAGCTTTTTGCGGTGGGTGTTGGCGTCTTGGAACGAGAGGTTGGCGGCGGCCACCTCCTCCCGCTTGGCGTCGGCGAGCGTGAGCAGGTCGGCCTGCCGGGCGGCCGGAGCCTCCTCGGACACGGCCAGCTCGTAATCCGCGCGGTTCTTGTCGAGTTCGGCGCGTCGGAGCTTCAAGGCACCGGCCAGGTTGTCCTCGCGAAACTTCGTCCGCTTCACGATGTCGCGGAGCCGCGCCACGAGATCCCCGCGGAGCACGAGCCGCTCCTGCTCATCCTGCTGCGACCGGAGCTGATCGACGTCGAGCTCGACGCGGTCGGCGGCCTGCGCGTCCTCCGGCACGACCCTCGCCTCGGCGATGAAGGCCCGGGCGACGGCGTCGTCGAGGTCAGCCCGCCGGGCATCGCCGAGCGCCGCCTCGAGTTCGGCCCGCCGCGCCTCGTACGACTTGGAATCCTGCTCGTCGATCCGCGCCTCGGCCGACCAGGTCTCGAGCTCGCGAAACTCCCGCGCGTACTTCTTCCAGGGCCGGTTGTGGTCGCCCGTGAGCAGGAACATCGTCGCCAGCAGGAGCGCCACGGCTGTCGCCGCAAACACCACATGCAGGAGCTTGAGGTTGCGCCAGGTCTGTTCTGTTGCGGGCATAGTGTGTTGGCCGTCGAGTCAATGTGCAGCGGGTTGTGCAGCGGGTTGGGCGATGAGCACCGTGCTGGCTGGCGCGATGAGCGCAGCCAGCCTCAGAAGTTCAGCGAGATCTCCGGCATGCTGATGATGTATTTCAGGTTGAAGGTCCAGCGCAGGATCATCTTGATGGGCAGCGTGAGCATGAGCAGCATCAGGTTCGCCATCACCATGTAACGAATGAGCCCCATCTTGGCGAAGAATCCGCGAAAGACCGTGACCGCGAGAAGCGGCGGGAGCAGCAGCAGGTAGGCGCCCATCACGAGCAACCCGGGAGCCTCCCGGAGCAGCACGTAGCCCGCCTGGACCAGTCCACTCGCGCCGGCCGGAGCCTTGGGGAGGGGCCGATCGAGCAGGTTCACCCAGAACATCTGCGGCAGATCGACGTTGTTGAGCACCTCGACCTTGTAGGGCGTCCAATACTCGAACGGCCCGAAAAAGTTCCAGTTGGGACCACGGAGAAACGTGCCCAGGATGATCAGCGTGATCCAGAGCACGAAGAACCCGAACTGGTACGTCAGGTAGCTGAACTTTCGCTCCTCGATCGAGTAGTAGCCGTTGCCCCGCTTGTTGAAGTCGAGGTAGGGCATCGCCATCAGCCCGAAGACCACGAGGCTCGGCAACACCACGCCCGCATACCAGGGATCGAAGTAGACGAGCATCTCCTGCAGGCCGAGGAAGTACCACGGGGCCTTGGAGGGATTCGGCGTCTTCACGCTGCTCGCCGGCTCCTCGAGCGGGGCGGGCAAGAAGATCGCCCAGGCAAGGAGGAACGCCGTCACCGCCACCATGCAGATCAGTTCGGTGTAAACGAGGTCCGGCCAGACCAGCACCTTCTCGTCGTTTTCCTTCTCCATCGGGGGCAACCCTCTGGCGATTCGCTCGTCGTTGACCACCGCCTGCTTGGTGGCCAGCCAGGTGAAGAAGGCGAGCAGGAAGACCAGCCCCACGATCGGCACGTTGTCGGGCTTCATCACGATCGAGGCAAAGTTCTCGTCGGCCATCGACAGGCCCATCAGCACGAGCATCGCATTGAGGATGCTCCAGGCGACCATCGGCTTGACGAAGAACGTGCGGAACACGAACAGCACCGTGAGCAAGGCCATCGTGCCGAGCGTGTAGAGCACCGGGCCGGAGAGGCGATTGACGGCACTGCGGACCGCGGCAGGCAGGGCCGGCACCATGGCGGACGACCCCGAGAGGGCCAGGCTCGCAAGCACCATCATCGCGATCGCAAAGGCCGTCCAGACCAGCGCCCAACCCACCTGCCCCTTCTTCCGCCAGAGGATGAGCGCCGCGATCCCGTTCATGATCGCGATGGCGGAGTAGTAGCCGCCGAGAAACCCGGCGACGTCCTTCAGAAAAAAGCCGTTGGAATGCATGGAGGTGTCGTCACAGCGGCCCGCTGATGCCGCCGTCCTTTCGCACGCGCCAGAAGTGGATCGCCAGGAGCAGTGCCACCGCAAGCGGGATCGCGATGCAGTGCAGCACGTAGAAGCGGTTGAGCGTCTCCTCGCCCACGAAGCGGGCGCCGAGCAGGCCGAAGCGGGCGTCGGAGGCGTCGGTGATCATGTCGATCCCGCCCACGGTGAGCAGCTGCTGCCCCGGCCCCTCGTATCCGAGGAACGGGGTGGCCCGGGCCATGTTCGACCCCACCGTGATGGCCCAGATCGCCAACTGGTCCCAGGGCAGGAGGTAGCCGGTGAAGGAGAGCAGGAGCGTGAGCAGCAGGAGGATCACGCCGATCACCCAGTTGAACTCGCGCGGCGGCTTGTAACTGCCGGTAAGAAACACGCGATACATGTGGAGCCAGGTGGTGATCACCATCGCGTGCGCCCCCCAGCGATGCAACTCGCGGAGGATGCCGAGGCTCGTCACGTCGCGGAGCGCGAGGATGTCGTTGTAGGCCCATTCGAGCGTGGGCCGGTAGTAGAACATCAGGAGCACGCCCGTGACCGTCTCCACCAGGAACAGGAAGAAGGTCACGCCGCCCATGCACCAGGTGAACGACAGGGCGATGCCCTGCTTCTTGATCGACACCGGGTGGAGGTGGAGGAAGAAGTTGGTGAGCATCACCACGATCCGATTTCGCCGATCGAGCGGCATCGGATGACGGAAGATGCTCTTCCAAATCTGTGAGTTGCGGATGGTCTCGCCGATGGCCATGGTCTGCTCGCGGTTCCTTCGTCAGACGGTCACGTACGAATCGGGATCGGCCCACTGGCCGAGCTCTTCCTGGAATGTCTTGCTCTTGTCGATCTCGAGTTGCCCGTCGTCGGCCGTGCGGATCGCATACCGCTCCAGCGGACGCGGCGCCGGCCCCTCAAAGTTGACCCCATCCTTGTAGAAGCCGCTGCCGTGACACGGGCACTTGAACTTCTGCTCGGCCTCGAGCCAGCTGGGGGTGCAGCCGAGATGCGTGCAGACGGTCTTGAGGGCGTAGATCTGCTGCTGCCCGTTGAAGTCGCCGTTGACCACCCACACGCCGTACTGCGGCACGAACTTCGTCTCGACCTTGCCTGACGGGAAGGCGTCCTTGAAGCCAACCTTGAACTTGCTTGGCGGCTCGGCCAGCACATTGGGAAAGAGGAATCGCGCCAGACCGAGCGAGAACAGCCCGCCGGTCACGGAGAGCGCGGTAAAGCCGACGGCCATCGCCGAACCGAGGGCGATTTGCAGGAAGCCGCGACGGTCTTCGGCGTCTTCACCCTTTTTGGCAGGCTTCACCGGCTTCGGCGGCACGGTGGCCACCGTCCGCGGCGGCGCCGCCTTCTCGTCGGCGGGCTTGGCCTCTCTCGGCTTCGGGGCTGGACGGGTGGGCGCGTCGGCCTTGCTCACCGGCCCCGGTTTGGCGGCAGCGCGAGCCGCAGCCAGGATGCTGGCCGTATCCCGCTGAACACCGGTTTTCGCAGCGCCAACAGCTGCAGCAGGCTTGGCGGCCGGCTTGGCCGGAGCTGCCTTGGCGGCGGGGGCGGGTGCTTTGGCGGCGGCAGGCTTGGCTGCAGGAGCCTCGCCCGCCTCTTTTTTCGCCCGTGCCAAGGCGAGGATATCCGCCACGCTCGGACGGGCCCCAGCCGCGGCCGGTTTGGCCGCCGGCTTCGGCTTTTCCGCTGCTGCCGCGGCCGGCGACTCGTCGGCAGCGGGAGCCTCGGCGGCGGCCTTCGGAGCCGCCGGTGCAGCTTCACCCTTCCCGTCCGCCGCTCGGGCAGCCGCAAGAATCTCGGCCACCGACATCTTCTTTTTTTCTGCCATCAGGAGGCCTCAGCGCGACATCGCCCTCGATCAGCAGGGCCAGACCACCGCTGACGGGACGCGGAGCCGCGTAAAAAGCATGTTTCGGCCGCGTTTGCGCGAGTTCGTGAAGTTTTTCACGAACTCCGTTTAACTGTATCGGCAGCCCCGGTACTGTCAACGTCGGCTTCGCCGAACTACTCCCCTCGCAGGGAGTAAAACGGCGGTTCTGCAGCGGCGAGAGCCCACGGAAAGAATGCCCCCAGCCGTCGCGGCGGACGCAGCGGAGCGGGCCGAGGGTTCGCACGGCCACCAAGTTCGGTACAACCACGATCCCGCGCCGGACGCCCGATTCCGACGCACCATCCCCCGTCCAACCCCCGTCCTCCCCCAGTCCTCCCCTAGTCCTCAAAGGAGCCCGACCGTGCCCGCATCCCGCCGCGTTCTCGTCGTGGGCAGTGGCGGACGCGAACACGCGCTGGCCTGGAAACTCGTGCAGGACGGCGCCGAGGTGCTGGTGGCTCCAGGCAATGCGGGCACGGCGACCATCGCCGAAAACGTTCCCGTGGCCGCCACCGACATCCCGGGATTGCTCGAGGTGGCCCGCCGCCGAGCCGTCGATCTCACGGTCATCGGCCCCGAGGCGCCGCTCGTGGCAGGGGTCGTCGATGCGTTCGCTGCCGCCGGCCTGCGCGTCTTCGGCCCGACGAAGCGGGCCGCCCAGATCGAGGGCAGCAAGTCGTTCTGCAAGCAGATCCTCCACCGCGGAGACGTGCCGACCGCGATGTTCCGCGAGTTTCGCTCGCCCGCACGGGCCCGAGAATACCTCGAGGTCCGCGAGGACATCCCGGTGGTGGTGAAGGCCGACGGCCTCGCGGCTGGCAAGGGCGTGTTCGTCTGCGACGACCGCGCCGCCGCCCTCGCGGCCGTGGAAGCGCTCGCGGCCGATCCGCTCCTCGCCGCCGCCTCGGGCAACATCCTCATCGAGGAGCGGCTCGACGGGATCGAGGTGAGCGTGCTGGCGATCACCGACGGCCGCACGATCGTCACGCTCCCGCCGCTGCAGGACCACAAGGCCGCCCACGACGACGACGCCGGCCCCAACACGGGCGGCATGGGTGCCTACTGCCCCACGCCGTTCGTGGACGAGCCGCTGCTGGCGGAAATCGAGGCGAGGATCCTCGTGCCGACGGTGCACGCCATGCGGAGGGCGAAGGTGCCCTTCCAGGGAGTCCTCTACGCCGGCCTGATGCTCACCGCCCAGGGGCCGAAGGTGCTCGAGTTCAACGCCCGGTTCGGCGACCCCGAATGCGAGCCGCTGCTGCTGCGGATGGAATCGAGCCTGCTGGAACTGCTCGACGCCACGGTCGATCGCACGCTCGAATCCTGTCGCCCCCCGCGGTGGCGTGATGGGGCCGCGGTGAGCGTAGTGATGGCGAGCGAGGGCTATCCGGGGACAGTCTCCAAGGGCCAGCCGATCCGCGGGCTCGATGCGGCGGCGCGGGTTCCCGACGTGCGGGTGTTTCACGCCGCCACGCGGCTGGCCGACGGCGCCGTCGTCACCGACGGCGGCCGCGTGCTCGCCGTGACGGCCCTGGGCTCGTCGCTCGCCCGCGCCAAGCTGCAGGCCTACACGGCGGTCAAGGAGATCCGCTGGGCCGGCGCCTGGTGCCGCAAGGACATCGCCGACAAGGGCCTCCGCCGCGAGCGAGAGCTGCTCGTCGCCGAGGCTGCGGCTGAGGAGCCGGCGGCGTCATGAAACTCCGCGTCGGCATCGTCGGGCTCGGTGACCAATGGGAAGGCCGCCACCTGCCCGCGCTGCGGATGCTGGCGGACCGGTTCGAGGTGCAGGGCGTCTGCGAGCAGGTGTCGCATCGCGCTGAGCGGGCCGCAAAGGAACTTTCCACGACGGCCGTCGACGGCTTCCGGGCGCTCGCGGGCCGCGACGACATCGACGCGATCCTCTACCTGGCCGACCAGTGGTTCGGTGCCACGCCCATCCTGGCCGCCTGCGACCATGGCAAGGCGGTCTACTCGGCGATCTCGTTCCCGCTCGATCCGGCGGAGGCCGGCGCGCTCCAGCGCCGCGTCGAGGAATCAGGGATCGCATTCATGTCGGAGTTGCCCCGCCGGCACGCGGCCGCCACGGTGCGGCTCAAGGAACTGATCGCCACGCGGCTCGGACCTCCACGGATGCTCTTCTGCCATCGTCGCGTGCCCCTCTCGTCGGCCTCCGGCCCCGCCCCGGCGCGGGACCGGACCAGCGAGGCCCGCGATCTGATGGAACTCGTCGACTGGTGCCGGTATGTCGCCGGCGTCGAGCCCACGAGCGTGGTGGCGGTGCGGCACGCCGAGGCCGTCGGTGCCGATGCCGACGACTATCGCATGATGAGCCTCGACTTCTCGGCCACCGGCCGGACCGGCGACGGCCCCCTCGCCCAGATCAGCTGTGGCTACTACATGCCCCGCGCCTGGGAGGAGGCGGTCGGCTTCCGGCCGCCGCCGGGCCTGCAGGTGGTCTGCGAGCGGGGCATCGCCTTCGTCGATCTGCCGCAGACGCTCGTCTGGTTCGACGACGCGGGCCGTCACCAGGAGTCGCTGGAGAGCGAGCGGCCGGTGGGCGAACGGATGCTCGGCCAGTTTCACCGCATGGTCACGAGTCTGGTGCGCCAGACGAGCGGCCTCGACGACACGCTCCGCGCGATGCGGATCGTGGAGGCCGCCGACAAGAGTGTCGCCGAGGGCATCCGCGTGCGGCTGGGGTGAGCATGGCCGCACGGCAGGCCGCCACTCGTGGATGCCCACGCCCCGTCGCCGGACGTTCACGTCGGGCATCCTGCCCGACGCTCACTGCATGTCCGCTCGCACATGCAAGCGATGATGCCGCGAGCCAATTGCGAACCGGGAAGACACACAGCTTGAAAACCTGCGCTAGGAGAAGAGGCAGCGAGGGGCTGCCCGTGCCCGAGAGCCGGCGTTGCTGACAAGCGCAGCCATGGATGGCAGACGCGAAGTCAGCATCGAGCGAGCGAAGGCCTGGAGGGCCGTAGCGAGTGTCCGGCGACGGGCATGGGCAGCCCCGAGCCTGATACACGCGCGGGGATCAAGTAGGAACCGTATTACCCCAACGCCGCCACGACGAGGTCGCCGACTTCCCTCGTGCCGTAGCCCATCTTGCCGGCGGCCTGGCTCTTCATCTTCGTGCCGGTCACGTGGGCGACGGCCTTCTCCACGCGGGCGCCCGACGTCGGGTGGCCGCTGTGCTCCAAGAGCATCGCCATCGCGTTGATCGCCGCCACGGGATTGATCACGTTCTGACCCGTGTACTTGGGCGCGCTGCCTCCCATCGGCTCGAACATGCTCACGCCCCCCTTGTCGGGATTGAGGTTGCCCCCCGCCGCCACGCCCATGCCACCCTGCAGGATGCCCGCGAGGTCGGTGATGATGTCGCCGAACATGTTGGTGGTGACGATCACGTCGTAGGCGTCGGGGTTCTTCACCATCCACATGCAGCAGGCATCGACGTGGTTGTAGTCGGTCTTCACGTCGGGGTAGTCCTTCGCCACCTCCTGGAAGGTCCGCCACCAGAGGTCGTGGCCGAAGGTGAGCACGTTCGTCTTGGCGACGAGCGTGAGCGTCTTCTTGGGGCTGTTCCGCTTCCGCGTGTAGTCAAAGGCCCAGCGGATGCACCGCTCGCAGCCCTTGCGGGTGTAGATCGCCTGCTGCACCGCCACCTCATCGGGCGTGCCCTTTTTGAGATAACCGCCGACGCCACAGTAGAGGTCTTCGGTGTTCTCGCGGACGACGACGAAGTCGATGTCCTTCGGGCCGCGGCCGGCCAGCGGCGTCTCGACGCCGGGAAGGAGCTTCACCGGCCGGAGGTTGATGTACTGGTCGAGCTTGAAGCGGAGTTCGAGCAGCAGACCCTTCTCGAGGATTCCCGGCGCCACGCCCGGATGGCCGATCGCGCCCAGGAAGACGGCATCCTTGGTCCGCAGCAGGTCGAGTCCGCCCTCGGGCACGATCTCGCCCGTCTTGAGGTAGCGGTCTCCACCCCAGTCGAGCATCTCCACGTCGTAGGTGAAGCCGTCGATCTTCGAGACGGCGTCGAGCACCTTGATCGCCTCGGCGGTCACTTCAGGGCCGGTGCCGTCACCGGGAATCGCGGCGATCTTCAGGGTGCTCGAGGCCATCGCGGGCATGCTCCATGGGCGGGAATGGGGTGGGCAATCCGTGGGTCCGCCAGATTACGCGGGACGCGGGCCGAACGGAACCCGCCCGCGATGTTCCCGGAAGCAAGCCGCCTGGATTGCATCGAGCCGTAGATGCATCGCCGGCCCGGGGCCGGCAAAAGTCTCCGCTTCGCGGGCCGTCGGATTGTCGCCGGGGCGAGAATACGCCCAAGGCTCCTCGAGCGTTCATCGACGCTCTCGCCTTCCCCGTCCTTGGGCTTCTACGCGTCACACTGGATCCTCGCGCGTTTTCCACGAAACCCTGCAAGCCCGGAGCGGAAGCGACGGGAACGGCTCCGTGGATCGGCAAGCGTCGCTCGCCGCCGCCACGCGTGATCCCCTCGCTCCCGCTCGGGGCTTCCTGGCGGAGCGACACCGCCGCAGGAACGCCTCAGGATCACGTGTGACGCGTAGTACCCAACGGGGTGGCACACGAAGAGCCGACGCCGCAGCAGGCCGGAGGCAGCTGGCCCACGCCGGACTCCACGGCAACACGACCTCGCCGATGGCACAAGCCGCAGTGGGCAGGATGCCACTGCGGCGTGAATGCAGCGGCCAGGCTGCGGCTCCCAACGCCGGACTCCACTGCGACACGACGTCGCGGATGTCAACAGCCGCAGTGGGCAGGATGCCACTGCGGCGTGAATGCAGCGGGCAGGATGCCGCTCTCATGCCCGGCTCCACGGCGACACGATGTCGCCGATGACAAAAGCCGCAGCGGGCAGGATGCCGCTGCGGCGTACATTCAGTTATTGCTGAAGTCGAGTTGCTTGCCGCCCTTCACGCCGAGCGGGTTCTTGACGAACCGCTGGCGACAGGCGTCGCAGAGGTCGAACCGCAGCGATCGCGTGTCGTCTTCGATGTCGGCGAGTTCCGCGTCGTCGAGCCGCTCGAGCAGATCCTGCATCTCTTCGAGGTGGTCGGAGTCGTGCTGATTGACGCCGCCGCCTGGGCAACCGCACGGCTGGTCCTCGACGGCGGGAAACACCTCGATCTTCACGACATGCCGCAGGTCGCTGCCGGCCACGATCGGCCGTTTACAGATGTCACACGAGTAATGAAGCATCGCGTCCTCCGGTCCATGCCTCGCCTGCCCGATCCAGCCACTGTCGCGGCGGTTGCGGCGGCGTCGAACTGATCCCTTGAGTGTGACCAGATCCTCAGGCCGAAGCAAGCGACGGAGACGGCCTCTTCGCCGGATTTGTCAGCTTTGCCGCCGTGCCTGTAGACTGCTGGCCACCCCGGAGGATTCAGTTTCGCCATGTCCTCGCATGCTTTCGCGGTGCCGGCGCAGCAATCGCCGACGCTCGGGCTGAGCGTGCTGGTGCTCAACCGCTCGTTCGTCGCCGTCCACATCACGAACGTGCGGCGAGCAGTCACGCTCCTGTTCCGGGAGCTTGCCGAAGTGGTCCACATCGAGGAGGGCCAGTACGCGGCCTATGACCTCGATTCGTGGCGGCAGCTTTCCGCGGTCCGCTCGTCGTTTCGCAGCCCTGATCAAGACTGGATCCGGGCCGTCGGCTATGAGTTGCAGGCGCCGCGGGTGATTCGGCTGATTTCCTGCGACCGTGGCCCGCGACAGGGGCTGCGTTTCAACCGTCGCAACGTCTTCGCCCGCGATGCCAACCAGTGCCAGTACTGCGGCAGGGGCTTCCCGACGAGCGAACTCTCGCTGGATCACGTGGTGCCGCGAAGCCGCGGCGGTTCGACGACCTGGGAAAACATCGTCTGCGCCTGCGTGGCCTGCAATGTCCGCAAGGGAGGCCGCACGCCGGCCGAAGCGCGGATGAACCTGATTCGCCAGCCGGTGAAGCCGAAGCGGAGCCCGCTGCTCTCCATCAAACTGGGCAATCCAAAGTACGCGAGTTGGAAGAGTTTCGTCGACAACGCCTACTGGCTGGTCGACCTCCGCTAACTCGCTTTGGAACACGCGGCAGAGTGAATCACTCGCGGTGGATCACGCCTGCCCCGGCTCAGCCGCAGAGGGGATCCTTCTTCTCGGTGATCACCGGAAGTTGCGGCGCCATCTCGGCGTTGAGTTCTTTGAAGTCCTTCCAGTCGGCCGGAAGGTTGTCCTCGTGGAAGATCGCCTCCACCGGGCATTCCGGCACACACGCCTCGCAGTCGATGCACTCGTCGGGGTGGATGTAGACCATCTTGTCACCCTCGTAGAAGCACTCGACCGGGCAGACCACCACGCAGTCGGTGTATTTGCAGGCGAAACACGGCTCGGCGACGATGTGGGTCATGATCGGCTCCTGTGACGGTGGACTGCGTGGGGCGCTCGACTGGTCAGGTCGTCGCGCCCCGGGGAAAACCCGGCACCCGACGTCCATCTGCGCGGCATCCTAGGGGGATCGCGCATGGCTGTCAACGAACGGACCACCCCGCATTTCCCGGCACCCGCGTGCGGGCGCCCAGGTGGCGTTGGTGGCTTCCAGCGGCCCTCCCTATGATGTGACAAGCATCGGCCGTCCGGGCGAAAAAATGAACCCGGCGACGGGGCGACGGGGCGACCCCGCCCCCCATCATGGCCGCCACCGCAGGTGTCTCCGTGACGAGCCCGCCAGAGCCCCATTCGGCCCTCCCGGCGGAGGACCGCCGCCTCCTCGAAGCCTGCCTCGCCGGCTCGAACGGTGCGTGGGACTCGTTCGTGGCCCGCTTCGCGGGGCTGTTCGCCTTCGTGGCGTCGAGATCGGCAAGGCAACGCGGGCTGAAGCTCTCGGCGTCCGACCGCGACGACCTCGTCGCCGACGTGCTCGTCGAATGTCTGCGAAACAATGCGGCGGCCCTGCGGTCTTTTGCCGGCCGCTCGAGCCTCGCGACCTACCTGGCGGTGATCGCCCGCCGGATCGTCGCCCGCCGGCTCTCCGACGTCGCGCGGGAGTCGGCGCCGCGGCCAGCCGAGGCTCGGCACCGTCGGCCCGACGTCATGGCGACCTCCGAGACCACGCAGGCGGCCGATCGCGAACACGTGGAGTCGCTGCTCCGCGGACTCGACACCGACGAGGCGAGGCTTGTCCGGCTGCACCACCTCGAGCACCGCAGCTACGGCGAGATCAGCCACCTCACCGGGATGCCGCTCAACTCGATCGGCCCAGCCCTGTCTCGAGCCCGCGAGAAGATGAAGCGGCTCGAGCACCAACCCCGGGCGGGCTGAGGCGGGTTCTCCACGAACCGTGTGCCGCCAGGTCTGAAGGCGCTACGCCGTGAGGCGTCGGCTGCGGCACGGGTTGAAAACCTGCGCTACCGGCGGAGCAAGGGGCTGCCCGTGTCCGGGAGCCGGCGTTGCTGACACACGCAGCCATGGATGGCGGAGCGAAGTCAGCATCGAGCAGGCGAAGCCCAGGATGGGCGCAGCATGCGCCTGGCGAAGGGGCATGGGCGGCTCCGAACGGCGCACCACCGGCAACGAATCACCGAGCCGCCTGCGGCGGCGGACCGATCACCACCGATGGATCCGCGAGGTCCACCGGCTCGTAGCCCGGATAGGCAGGCATCTGCCAGAGCTGGCCGGGGTCGCCACTGGCGGTGTTCGTGGTGATCGACGCCAGCTCGATCGTGAAATCGACGCCGGACGCCGGCCACGACACCTCGACGAGGTGCGGCAGCGCCGCGCCAGACGGCGCATCAACGCGGTGCTTGCTGGTCCGCACACTGGCGAGCCGTTCGCCGGCCGCCGTGAAGAGGTGCTGCTCGGCGACAAGCCCGGTGGTCCCGTCGAGAATCGTCGACTTGAGCAGTTCGCCCTCGGGCGCCGCGATCGTGCTGCGAATCTCGATCCGGCCGTCGGGCAGCGGAAACGGGCCTTGGTGCCGGTCTTCCGAGCGAAACGACACGAGACCGAGGATTTCCGGCATCCAATCCGCGCGGATCGGCAGCAGCCGCCGGGCTGCCGAGGTGGCGTATTGGTCGTGGCGGCAGAAGGCCACCACCGGCGGCTTGTGCTGCCGCAGCCAGAGCCAGAACAGGTCGTCGTTGCTGCCGATGTCGAGTTCGGGCCCCGTGATCGCCGTCTGGGCCTGAAGCCGGAACCGCCGTGGCGGCTCACATGCCACCCGAGCGGAGAGCCGGGGCACGCCGGGCACCGCGAGCACAGCCTGCGTCGCCATGCAGCTCCGCACCCGCTGCGTGTTGTCGTGCACCGCCGCGATGATCTGCTCGAGCGTCGGATGGGCGGGGAGCGTGCGCGGCAGCGGCATCGTGCCGATCTGGTAGCCGCGAAGCACCTGCGGGCAGGATGCCCCGCTCGCCGCGACCGACACGACGAGGATCGCGAGCGTGGCAAGTCGCAGCGACGCGGCCGGCCGCCGGCGGTTCGGGGCGGTGTGTCTGCTCGTCATGCCGCGTCTCCCGACCAGAGCAGCGCGGCCAGCCGGGCCTCGACGCCGTCGGCCGCAACCTTCGCGGCATCGACCTGGCGCACGCGGTAGTCGCGATCCCGCTTCCGGCAGGTGAACGTGAGCGTGCCCTCGTTGGAGTCGTTGGCCGGCTCGTCAACGATCCGCAATACCCGCCGGCGGACGAGCTGGAGGGCGAGCATGTATCGCAGCGGATCGTCTCCCCCTTCCTCGAGGCTCTCGAGCGCATCGAGCAGGACGTCGGGCGGCGCCAAGGTCGGCCCCACGGCACCGGCTTCGGGATACCGCGACCGCCACCAGGCGATCGACTGCTCCGGCGGCCCCTGCCAGGACTCGGCGGCCACGTCGAGCCGCTCGACGGCGCCGCGACGTCGCACGAGCGTCGAGTAGAACACTTCCCCCGGCGCGAAGGAGCGGCCGGTGGTCGCGCAGGTCGGCTGCGGCCGGTGAAGCTTGAGATCCATGGGGCAGGGACGATAGGGTCGCCCCGGCTCAGCCACAACCGCGACCGCACGAGGCACGCAGCCGCCGCGCGAAGCGGCACAGCCTAGGCAAGCCCGGCGAGCACGAGGTCGGCGACCTCGGCCAGGCCTCCCGCATCGTTGGTGCCCACCACGACGTCTGCCTCGGCCTGGACCTCCGGGCGGGCGTTGCCCATCGCAATCCCGAGCCCGGCCTCCCGGATCATCGGCAGGTCGTTGACGTCGTCGCCCACCGCGCAGATTTCCGATGGACGGATGCCCCACGCGGCCGCCACCTCGCACACGCCCGACCACTTGGTGACGCCGACGGGCGCGATCTCGCACATCCAGTCACGGTATCGGGGACTCTTGATGGTGTGGAGCGACAGGCTCCCGGGGAAGGCGGCATCGAGTTCGGCCTCGAGCGAGTTCATCGCAGCGTGCGGCCCCATCACGAATCCAGCAAACACGTCCGCGGGTGGCGATTCGTGCAGGTCGTGCACCACGTCGGCGAGAACGCGGTTGCGGCCGAGATACTCCCGCAGGCCGCCACCGACGATGCCGGGGTCGTCGGCACTGTCGGCGAGGCTGCGGCAGTGGAAGTCGAAGCCCCTCGCATAGCTGTCGCTGTAGAGGATCGGCTCGTGGCCCCGCCCTACGATCAGCCGCACCACGCCCTCGAGCACGCCCGGGGCGAACGCGGCCCGGGAGAGCGTGGCGTGGTCGGAGGGCCGCTTGACGAGGGCCCCCGACGCGGAGACGAGCGGCACGTCCACGCCGAGCACCCGCGCGATCGGCAGGGCGTCGCGATACCGCCGCCCGGTGGCGAGCATCACCCGGACGCCGGCGGCGACCACCCGCGCCACCGCGGCGCGGGCCACCGGCGGCACCTCGTGGCTGGAGTCGGTGAGCGTGCCGTCGATGTCGAGCACGAGCAGCCGCACGCGGGGCCGCACCGAAACCGATGCGTCATTCGTCATGCGGCTATCATAGCCGTTGGAGACCCATCTCGATGACCGCCACGACGCCGCCCGACGACGCCCTCCCATTCACTTCCGTCGGACGGCATGGCGACATTCCCGCCGGTGAGGGCCGCACCTTCGAGGTCGGTGGCCGACTCGTCGCCGTGTTCTTCGACGGCGAGGCGTATCACGCCATGGACGACCTCTGCCCGCACATGGGGGCATCGCTCGGCTCCGGCCCCTTCGTGGATGGCGTGGTCACCTGCCCGTGGCATGCCTGGCGGTTCCGGGCCTGCGACGGAGCCTGGTGCGACAACGAGAAGCTGAAGGTCGCGGTGTTCGAGGTCCGGCGCAGCGGCGACGCGATCGAAGTCCGTGTTCCGGCGGCCGGATGATCCCTCACGCTCTCACAGCGTGATCGTGTCGCCCGGCATCAGCACCTTCGCGGTCGCCACGCCGTCGGTGGCCACGCCACGTGCCCAGGCTTCGGCATCCTGCTCGATCGGCGGCCAGGTGCCGTAGTGGCTCGGCAGCGCGAGCCGCGGCTTGAGGAGTCGAACCGCCTCGCGGGCATCGTCCGGGCCCATGGTAAACAGGTCGCCGATCGGGAGGATGACCACGTCGAGGCCACGGCCGTCGCGAGGCCGGCCGATCCGCTCCATGTCCGAGAACAGGGCCGTGTCGCCTGCGACATAGATCCGCTTGCCGCCCACGTCGAGCAGCCAGCCGCACGGATTGCCCGCATACGTGCCGTCGGGCAGGCTCGACGAATGCCAGGCGAGTTCCATTTTGGCGGTGCCTCCGGGGACCGGCGCCGTGCCGCCGAGGTTCATCGGCTGGACGCTCGCCACGCCCTGCCCGCCGAGCCACTGGCCGATCTCCCAGTTACAGAACACCTTCGCGCCGGTCCGCTTCGCGATCGCGGCGAGGTCGGCAACGTGGTCGAAGTGTCCGTGGGTGACGAGGATCGCGTCGCAGACGACATCGCCGGCCTTCATCGAGGCCGTGGGGCACTCGTCGAAGAAGGGATCGATGAGCAGGACACCGGCGCCGGTGTCGATGAGCCAGGTGGCGTGGCCGGTCCAGGTGAGCGTGACGGGCATGGCGGGTTCTCCTTCGGACGTCGAGTGTACGTCGTGGCGTGTGGCTTCGCCCGTCCCAATGCTCACGCACGGACCAGCCGCTCCTCGACCACCGTCGCGAGCATCAACATCTGGAGCAACTGCCCGATCACGTGCTCGTCGATCCGCGGCAGCAGGATGTCGGCCGTCGGCTTCCCGGCCCGTGCATCGTCGTCGTGCGAGCGGGCCACCGCGGCGGCGAGCAACTCGGGCCAGGTCTTCCCGGCGAGGTCGCCGAGTCCGTCCTGTCCGGCACCGAGAGGCCCCGGTGATGGTACGGCGAGCCGATCGCGACGGCACTCGCCCACCACCAGGTTCGTGATCAGCGTCCCGCCCCCCGCTCCCGCCCCCGCCCTGCCGCCGCGCTCGGATCGAATCAGGTCGTACCACGACGCCACCGCCTCCAGTTGCCTGCTCGGGCTCGAGAGGCGGCGGGCGGTGATTCCCGCTTCGAGCTCGGCACGGTGCGACACGGCGACGTACTGGAGCACGGGATTGTCGGCGACCGGCGCCTCGCGGAATCGCCGGTTCATCGCCGCGGCCCCTTCGAGGAGCCGCACGACGTCAGCCCCCACGATCGACGCGGGCAGGAGGCCGACGGCCGTGAACACACCGAACCGCTCGTCCACACCGTCGGGGATCCTGAATCGGTCGCTCCAGGCGACCGCCGGCGGTAGATCGGCGTGACCGTCGCTGGTGGTGGCGATCGGCACGAGCCGGTCGGCGAGCTGCCGCGTGTCGCCGCCGACCGCGTCGAGCAGCGCCGCGAGAAACACACTTGTCGCCGCCGCCGTCTCCGGCGCTCGGCCCCCGCCGGCCACCGCGATCATCGCCCACCGGTCGAGCAGGTCGTCGCCACGCGGCCTCCCATGCGGCGCCACGAGATCGAGCAACCCCTGGGCCATATCGTTGTCGAAACGAACTCCCTCGAACGAAAGCCGCGGACGCCCGCCCCGCTCCCCACGGGGCAGCTCGTTGTGAAACGGATGGCAGCAGGCTTCAAAGACCGCCCGCGCACCCAGGGCACCCGCGCCGCCACCGAGCATCACCACGCGATCGACGGCGTCGCGGATTCGCCGCGCCGCCCGCAGGATCGCAAACAGTTCGCTCTCGGGCCGCTTCGTGCCGTAGTCGGCGAGGAGCCGGTCGGGCTGATCGACGACCGCAGACTCGACCGCTTCTGCCCGGGCGGCATCGAGCCTGCCCGCCAGCGCCTCGAAGACGGGCCGGGCGGCCGCGTCGGCCGCGAACGCGGCGGCGGGTTCGTAGCGGATCGGATCCTCGGGCAGTTTCGGACGGATGACGCTCATGAACGGCTCGGCGGCAGACGTGTTTGGGGCGGAGAGGCGAGCGTGTAGATTCTGGCGGCGGAACTCTAGCCGATCGGCCGAACGGCCCGCGAGCGTTCCGGCCCTCTGCCCGCCTCCAGCCCTCCCCTCGAGCCAGGAACACCGCCGTGAAAGAGCACGACCTCGTCCGCGAACTCGCCGAGAAGAACGCCTCCAAGATCGTGATGCTGGTCGCCGACGGCCTCGGCGGCCTGCCGCTCGAACTGAGCGGAAAAACCGAACTGGAGACGGCCTCCACCCCCAATCTCGACCGGCTCGCATCGCGGGGAACGAGCGGCTCGAGCGTGCCCGTGCTGCCCGGCATCACGCCCGGCTCCGGTCCCGGGCACCTCGGCCTGTTCGGCTACGACCCTCTCGAGTTCAAGATCGGCCGCGGGGCGCTCGAAGCCACCGGCATCGGCTTCGAACTCGGCCCCGACGACGTCGCCGCCCGCGGCAACTTCTGCACGCTCGACGCGGCCGGAAAAATCTCCGACCGCCGCGCCGGCCGCATCCCCTCCGAGGAGAGTTTTGCGGTCGTGGAAAAACTCCAGGCGGTGAAGATCCCGGGCGTGGAGACGTTCGTGAAGCCGGTGAAGGAGCATCGGTTCGTGGTGGTGTTCCGCGGCAAGGGGCTCGACGGACGCGTGGCCGACACCGATCCGCAGGCCGTAGGCGTCGCCCCGCTCGACCCGCAGGCGGCCGATCCGGCGGCGGCAAAGACGGCCGACGTGGCGAAGGAGTTCGTGAAGCAGGCCCGCGAGATCCTCAAGGACGAGCCGAAGGCCAACGGGCTCGTGCTCCGCGGCTTCGCCGCCAAGCCGGCCCTGCCCACGTACGAGCAGCTCTACGGCCTGAGGGCTGCGGCCATCGCCGTCTACCCGATGTACAAGGGCCTCGCGAGGCTCGTCGGCATGACGCTCGTGGGCAAGGCCCAGTCGCTCGACGAGCAGATCGCCGAACTGGCGAAGTGCTGGAACGACTACGACTTCTTCTTTCTGCACTTCAAGTACACCGACTCCACCGGCGAGGACGGGGCATTCGAGCAGAAGGTGAAGCGGATCGAGGAACTCGACCGGGCGATCCCGAAGATCGAGGCCCTCAGGCCCGACGTGCTGATCGTGACCGGCGACCACTCCACGCCCAGCAAGCTCAAGAGCCACTCCTGGCATCCCGTGCCGACGCTGCTCGCGGCCGACACCTGCCGGCCGGACGGGCTGACCTCGTTCTCGGAGCGCGACTGCCTCCGCGGCGGCTTCGGGATCTTCCCGGCCAAGCACCTGATGCTCCTGGCCATGGCCCACGCCCAGCGGTTCGGCAAGTACGGCGCCTGACGTCAGCAGTCCGCTGATCGCTCGGGGCCCACGTTTTCAAACCGTAGCACAGGACGTCGCACCGGTTTTCAACCTGTGTGCTGGATCGATCCGCCGCGCCGCTCGGGGCTTCCTGCAAACCCGACAACGCTGTCACGCCGCCAGGAAGCCCGGAGCGCCAGCGACGGGATCACGCATCGCGGACGAGCCGACCGCAGCGTGCCACAACGCCCATCCCCTCGCTCCCGCTCGGGGCTTTCTGCAAACCGGACAATGCTGTCACGCCGCCAGGAAGCCCGGAGCGCCAGCGACGGGATCACGCGTCGCGGACGAGCCGACCACAGCGTGCCACAACGCCCATCCCCTCGCTTCCGCTCGGGGCTTTCTGCAAACCGGACCCGAGCCCTCACTCCTCGTCGGCAAATCGCTCGATCTCGAGCGTCGCCGGCGGCAGGCTCTCGATGAACACTTTTCCATAGGGCTTCGTGAGCATCCGTGGATCCAAAATCACCACGGAACCCCGGTCGGTGTGCGTTCGGATCAGCCGCCCAAACCCCTGCTTGAGCTTGAGGACCGCCTCGGGAAGCTGATACTCGGCAAACGCGTTGCCACCCGCCTGGTTGATCGCCTCGATCCGCGCGGCCACCAGTGGTCGGTCGGGCACCGCGAACGGCAGTTTCGTGATGATCACGTTCAC
>JAGWWA010000055.1 GCA_018970605.1 Planctomycetota bacterium
GATGTCCACGACCGCCGTCTTCCAGGTCATCAGTGCGGCCAGCGACCGAACCTCGTCGAGATCGACCTGCGGGTGGTATCGCAGGCCCCCCTTGAATGGACCGCGGGCATCATTGTGCTGCACCCGGTAGCCGATGAAGGTGGCGATCTCGCCGGAGTCACGTTCCACGGGAAGCTGCACCTGCACCTCCCGCTTGGGCGTGGCGAGCAGTCGTCGCATGCTTGCGGAGAGGTCGAGTTCATCAGCCGCCCGCTCAAAGTAGATCCGGGTGGCGTCACTGCCGCGCATGGAAACACGTCTCCGAGGGAACCCGCGTGCGGGCCGGGATGATAGCAGTCGCGGCCGGAACTCGCCTGCCGTGGTCGTCTGCGCCGCCGATGGCCGCAGGCGTTACCATCGGAGCACGGACTAGCTCCGCCTGATGCCCATGCCCGCACCCACGCCCGACGAACTCTGGCACCTGCTCGTCCGCACCCGGCTGCTCGAGCCGAATGCGGCGGCCGCACTCCGCGCCGAGTATGCCGAGGCTTCGACCGCCGCGGCCGGCGACGGTTCGGCGAAGGCGATCGCAGGGTGGCTCATGAGCCGCGGAGCGATTACCCGTTGGCAGGCGAGACGGCTGCTGATCGGCGACACAGGCCCATTCTTCGTGGGCGACTACCGGCTCCTCGAACGGCACGAGCGGGAAGGTGACGGCCTCCTGTTCACCGCACGCCATGAGCCGTCGGGCCGTCCGGTGTCTGTGATGATGCTCAATGCCAAGCGATGCCGCGACCGCGATGTCTGGGACGCCATCGTGGCACGCACTGCGGCGGCCCACGCCGTTGCCGACCCGATGACGAGTCGCACCTGGTCGCTCGAGCAGCAGGACGGCGCGAAGTTCGTCGTCTGCGAACTCGTGCCTGGCACGAACGTCGCTGACGAGTTGGAACGCCTCGGTCCGCTGCCACCCCAGCAGGCGGGCCTGGCGGTCTGGCAGATCGCCAAGGCTGTGAACGAACTCCACGCGGGCGGAGCGATCCACGGCCATCTCTCGCTCGACGCCCTCCGCCGCGAGCCGCCACCGAGCGGCGGCATGGAGCGGGCAGGTCGCCTGCGGCTCCTACAGTTTCCGCTGGCGGGCGACCCCCATGTCGCCGCGCCGACCCTGGTCGCGGGTGACGAGGAAGGCCTCGCGAGGCTGGGCAGGCGGGTGGCCTACCTGGCGCCGGAACTGCTGCGGGCAGACGGCCACGCGGATTCGCGGTCCGATGTCTACGCGATCGGCGGCATGCTGCACGCGCTGCTCTCGGGGCAGCCTCCACACTGGGATGGCGGTGTCGTCACCGCCGTGAAGGCGGCGGCCGCGCTCGGCCCGGCGTCGCTTCCCGAGTCGGTGTCGCAGCCGCTCCGCGACGTCGTTGCCAGGATGACGGCCCGCGATCCCGCGCGGCGATACGGCGACGCCGGCGAGGCAGCCAATGCCATTGCGGGAGCGCTCGGCCTGGCCGTGCCGGCCATCGAGCCGGTGGCGAAGGCGGCTGTGGCGTCGCCCGTCGTCGGCGATCGACCGGCGTCCCGCCCGCGCCGGAAGTCCAACCGGCTTGGCATGATCGTCGGGCTCGCGGCAGGAGCGCTCCTGATGGTGGTTGCCGCCGCCGTGGTGAGCCGGATCGAGGGCGGCATGGCCCGCCGTCGCGGGGCACAGGCATCCCGCCGGCCGGCGGTGCAGCGGGCGGGCGACACGCAGGATTCAAGGCCCGCTCTCGCCCAGGTTGTGGAGACCGAGCCGGCGCCGCAGCCCGTCGCATCACCTTCGAGCGGCGATGCGGCGGAGGCCCCGCCGCACGGATCGCGGCAGATCATCGTCGATGCCCCCGACGTGCCGTGGGCCTCGCCGACGAACGGCTCACCACCGTCGCTCGCCTACCTGCCGCCGGGATCGCAGCTGGTGCTCCTCGCACGGTTGGCGGAGATCGAGGCCGACGGCGAAGGGGCGTTGTTTCTCAAGTCGCTTGGGTTGACGGCCGAGGCCGCCCATGACGCGCTCGTCACGCTCTGCGGTGGCGACGCGGCGGCGATCGAGGTCGTCCAGGCCGGCTGGCAGGCAGGGGGATCGGACGATGTGGTCGGTGGCTTCGCGGTGTGGTTTGCACAAGGGCACGCCGCTCCGGCCGACGACGCGGCACGTACGGAGGCATGGGGGGCGACCACCGCCGAGATGATCGAGGGCGAAACGGTCCACCAGTCGGCGACACTCTCGCTCTGGGTGCCAAAGGTGGAGGCGGGACGCGTGCTCGTGATCGCGCCGCGAATCCTGCTGACCGCCTCCGACGGGGCAGGGGATGCGACGCCGGAGCCGCTCATCGCGCGGATCATCCGCGAAACGAATCCGCTTGCCAGAGATGGCTCGGCCGTCCTCAAGGCTGCGTTGCCTCGCGACCTCGAGACGCTCGTCGGCATGCTCGATGCCGACCGCCACGTCACGCTCTTCGGCTCGCCGCACTATCTGCTCACCTCGGGCCGGACGGTGCTGGCCGGGCCGCTCGCGAAACTGGCCGAGCCGCTGGACGGGCTGTTCGGTGAAGGACTGCAGGCGGCGGCCCTCTCGCTCCACTTTGGCGACGAGTGCTACGTGGAAATGGACGCCGTGCCCACGCTCGACGTGTCGGCGAAGACGTTCGCGCCGGCGCTCGGCGGCCGCGTGGAGCGGCTCGCCGATACCGTGGAGGCCTACTGCACCGCGTTGAACCCCGATCCGTACGGCCGCCTGCTCGTGCTCCGGCTGCCGGGCATGCTCCGCGTGCTCGCCTCGCAGCTGCGGAGCGGCGCGGAGGGAAAGGGGGTGGTGCTCAACGCCTACCTGCCGCGGCATGCCCCGCACAACATGGCGCTCGCGGCCGAACTCGCCCTTGCCCAGACGCCCGCCGCACCGGCCGCCACCAACGCCGGGCCGTCAGCCGCCGAGCGGCAGAGCGCTCTGGAAAGGCTCAACCGGAAGATGACGCTCACGTTCGCGAAGGACAACCTCGAGCGTTCGATTCAGATGGTGTCGGACGAGACGGGCGTGCCGATGGAGATCCTCGGCGGCGACCTGCTCCTCGAGGGGATCACGAAGAACCAGTCGTTCGGCCTCGACGAGCGGGAGAAGACCGCCGACGAGATCCTCCGGGTGATCCTGGCGAAGTCGAACCCCGAGGGAAAACTCGTCTATGTCGTCAAAGAGAAGGACGGCCAGGAGTGGGTGTTCATCACCACCCGCGCCGCCGTCGAGAAACGCGGCGACCCGCTGCCGCCGGCCTACGCGCCGAAAAAGTAACGACGACCTCTGGCGGGAGGGCTCAGGGCTGCCCGTGCCCGTCGCCGGACGCTCGCTGCGCCCATCCTGGGCTTCGCTCGCTCGATGCGTTCGCCACTTCGCCGGGCACCGATCCGCCGCAGGCGGATTGGTCGTGGCTGCGCGGAGAAAGCAACTCCGGCTCCCGGGCACGGGCAGCCCCTCGCGGACCCACCCCTCGGATGTGATTTCGGCAGGGGGAGCAGCTGGTCGGAGGCACGCGCAGAAGCCGGTGCGATGTGTGCAACGCTGGAGCCGCACGCTTCCGGTGGAGTGGTGAACTCACACATCCCGCCGGCGCCGAGCATGTCTCCGCCGGCTGCGGTGCGGCCAGCCTGGAGGTTGACGCACACAGGTTGACAACCTGTGCTACAAGGCGTTGACGCACACAGGTTGAAAACCTGTGCGACGAGGGGGATCGTCAGCCGCCCAGGAGCACCAGCGCCATGCCCATGTAGATCACGATGCCGACGACGTCCACGATCGCCGACACGAAGGGATTGCTCATCAGGGCGGGGTCGAGCCCGAGCGACCGGAAGATCAGCGGCAGCACGCAGCCGACCAGCGACCCCACCATCACCACGCTGAGCACCGTCGCCGGAATCACGAGCGCGTGCACGGGATCAGGGGCGTAGGCCAGCCCGAGCAGGTAGCCGGGAATCGCCAGCAGCAGGCCGAGCATCAGGCTGACGACGAACTCGCGGCGGAGAATCCGCTTCCAGTCGGCGAGTTTGCAGTCGCCCGTCGAGAGCGCCGTGATCACGAGCGTGGCCGACTGATTGCCCGAGTTGCCGCCGCTGGCGATCACGAGCGGAATGAAGGCCACGAGCCAGGCGTGCGGCGACTTCCAGCGGGCCAGCACCATGGCTGTGACGGCCGCTGTGGCGAACAGGATCGCCAGCCAGATGCCCCGCTTCCAGGTCATCGAAACGAGGGCCGCCTCGAGGTAGCCCTCGCCGAGCGGAGCGATGGCCGCGATCCGCTGGGCATCGTCGGTGGCATCCTGGCGGACGGCGTCGAGCACGTCGTCGTGCGTCACGATGCCCACGAGTCGGCCGCGATCATCCACCACCGGCATGGCGATGAAGTCGAAGCGGGCGAGCTGTTCGACCACCCGCTCCCGCGGGTCATCCATGCGGACGGTGATCACGTCCTTCTGCATCAGGTCCGACACGAGGCTCGTCGGCTTGGCGAGGATCAGGTCGCGCAGCGACACGAAGCCCAGCAGCCGCCGTTCAGGGTCGAGCACGTAGATGTAGTAGATCGACTCGCTGTTGGGGGCCTGTGAGCGGAGTCGGGCGATCGCCTCGCCCGCCGTGATCTCGGCGGGGAGCGAGGCATACTCCGTCGTCATCATCGACCCGGCTGAGCCCTCCGGGCAGGAGAGCAGCATGCGGATGTCGTGCCGCTCCGCCTTCGCCACGAGCGGCAGGATCTCTTCCACGAACTCCGGGTCGAGCTCGCGGAGCAGGTCGTCGCGGCTGTCGGGGGCCATCCACTCGATGAGCCCGCCGAGGTGCTGGCGGTCGGAGGCCTTCATCAGGGCCACCTGCCGCGGCATCGGGTAGTAGGGGAAGATCTCCGACTGCCGCTCCACGGGAACGGCGTCGAGCATCCGCCAGATCTCCGCGTCCTCGAGGCCCTCGGTGAACTCGGCCACCGTCGCGGGGTGGAGTTCCTCCGCCACCTCGCGGAGGCCTGCGGTGTCGCCCTCGGCGAGCATCACCCGCAGTTCGGGGATCAGGATGGGGTTGGCGGTGGGCATGGCGGGAGGCCCGGGCCATGGGGAGGGAAGGGGCCTATACTGCGGCGTAGTCCCGTTATCGACCAAGTATGCCATCGGAATGAGCCGACGCGAGCAGCGCATCCTCGACGTGGTCATGGCCCGCATCGCCCTGGTGGCCGCGGTGTTCTGCATCGCCACGGTCGCGGACGCCGCCGCGATCGACCCGGCATCGGGGCCGTCCCGGGGGCTCGAGTTTCTGCTCTCGAAGGCCTATCTCCCGGCCGACTTTGATCAGGAGGTGTTTGACGACCTCTGGACGGTGTGGGAGGAGCCGCTGCGGTCGCTGGCCGAAGGAGCACCCATCGAGGAACGGCGGCGAATGGCGATGGAGCGGTATGGCCTCACGCCGCATCCCGAGGATCCGTCACGGACCGTGCAATACGTGGTCGATGCCGAGGGCCGCTGGGTGATGAACTGCCTCGCCTGCCACCAGGGGCAGGTCCGCGGGACGGCGATCCCGGGCCTGCCGAACTCGAACTACGCGCTCGAGACGCTCACGGAGGATGTTCGCCAGGTGAAGGTTCAGCAGCGGAAGGCCTTCAGCCACATGGACGTCGGCTCGCTGCTTCTGCCGCTGGGCACCACCAACGGCACCACGAATGCAGTGATGTTCGGCGTGGCCTTGATGCGGCATCGCGACCCCGATCTCTCGATCGTGCAGCGGCCGCCCCGGTTCGACCTCGTGCATCACGACATGGACGCTCCGGCCTGGTGGCACTACCGCCGCCGCGCCACGCTCTACGCCGACGGCTTTGCACCCAAGGGCCACAGGATCCTGATGCAGTTCCTGCTCGTGAAGGAAAACGGCCCGGAGAAGTTTCACGAATGGGAAGACGATTTTCGCGCGATCGAGTCGTGGATCGCATCGCTCGAGCCGCCCACCTGGACGGGCCCGCTCGACCGCGGACTCGCCGACCAAGGAGCGGGCGTGTTTGCGGAGCATTGCGCGTCGTGCCACGGCACGTACGGAGCGGGCGGCTCCTATCCCGACCGTGTGGTTCCGATCGAAGAGGTGGGTACCGACCGCGTCCGCCTCGACTCGCTCACGGCGAAGGAGCGGGCCGACCTCACCTCCAGCTGGTTCGGCCATTTCGGCGAGGACGGCCAAGAGATTCGTGACCGCACCTCGCCGACCGGCTACGTGGCGCCGCCGCTCGACGGCGTCTGGGCGACGGCGCCCTACTTCCACAACGGCTCCGTGCCAACGCTCTGGCACGTGTTGCATCCCGCGGAGCGGCCGACGGTCTGGCGACGGACGCCGACGGGCTACGACGACGCCCGAATGGGCCTCGAGGTGGAGGAACTCGCCGACCTGCCACCGGGCCGACTGCGGCCGTCCGACCGCCGCACGTTCTTCGACACCCGCAAGCCCGGCAAGAGTGCCGCCGGCCACGAGTTCCCCGACGCCCTCACCGAGGCCGAGAAGACAGCGGTGCTCGAATACCTCAAGACGTTGTGACGAAGGCCGCCCGCCGAGGAGGGCGCCCGCGGCCTTACGGCCGGTCGGCTTTCATATGCAACGATGGAATGAGCGAGGGGCTGCCCATGCCCGGGAGCCGGCGTTGCTGACGAGCGCAGCCATGGATGGCGAAGCGAAGTCAGCATCGAGCGAGTGAAGGCCTGGAAGGCCGCAGCGAGCGTCCGGCGACGGGCGTGGGCAGCCCCGAGCGACTGCGGCCATGGGCGACGGTAAAAGATGCCGCGGTGTGATACGATTTCCCGACCGCGGCGGGGCCGCGAGACACCGACCGGAGACCAGTCATGACGCAACTCGAAGCCGCCCGTGCCGACCAGATCACGCCCGAGATGAAGTTCGTCGCCCAACGCGAGGACCTGCCCGAGGAACTGATCAAGAGCGAGGTCGCCCGGGGCCGGATGGTGATCCCCGCCAACACGGTGCACCTCACGAAGCGGCTCGAGCCGATGGCCATCGGCATCGCCGCCCTCACCAAGATCAACGCCAACATTGGCAACTCGGCGGTCACGAGCGACGAGCAGACGGAGCTCCAGAAGCTCCACATGGCGGTCCACTACGGCGCCGACACCGTGATGGACCTCTCGACCGGCAAGGACATCGACACCATTCGGCAGGCGATCATCGACGCCTCGCCCGTGCCGATCGGCACGGTCCCGATCTACCAGATGCTCGAGGAGCTCGGCGGCGACATCGACGACATGAAGCCGCAGCACTTCCTCGACATGTGCGAGAAGCAGGCGAAGCAGGGCGTGGACTACATGACCGTCCACGCCGGGCTGCTGCAGGAGCACCTCCATCTCACCATGGGCCGGATCACCGGAATCGTGAGCCGCGGCGGCTCGCTGATCGCCCGCTGGATGATGACGCACAAGCAGCAGAATCCGCTCTACACCCACTTCGAGGATCTCTGCGACATCTTCCGCCAGTACGACGTCACCTGGAGCCTGGGCGACGGCCTCCGGCCCGGAAGCATCGCCGATGCCAGCGACGAGGCGCAGTTTGCGGAACTGCACGTGCTCGGCGAGTTGACCCGGCGGGCCTGGAAGAAGGGCTGTCAGGTGATGGTCGAGGGCCCCGGCCACGTGCCGATGGACCAGATCGACATGAACGTGAAGCGGCAGATGGAGGAGTGCGATGAGGCGCCGTTCTACGTGCTCGGGCCGCTCGTCACCGACATCGCGCCCGGCTACGACCACATCACCAGCGCCATCGGTGCGGCGCTGGCTGGCTGGAGCGGGGCGGCGATGCTCTGCTACGTGACTCCCAAGGAACACCTCGGCCTGCCCGACGCGGAAGACGTGAAGCAGGGGGTGATCGCCTACAAGATCGCGGCCCACGCCGCCGACCTCGCGCGGCACCGCAAGAATGCCCGCGTTCGCGACGACGCCCTCTCGCGGGCCCGGTTCGCCTTCGACTGGAACGAGCAGTTCCGGCTGTCTCTGGATCCCGAAACCGCCCGGAAGTATCACGACGAGACGCTGCCGCAGGAGACCTTCAAGAGCGCCCACTTCTGCAGCATGTGCGGACCGAAGTATTGCTCGATGAAGATCTCGCAGGAGATCCGCGACATGGCGGCCGCCGGTGAGGCTCCCGGTGGGGCGGTGCTGCCGGTGATCGAGGCCGGCGCCTGACGCCGCCGGTTTGGGCGGCCGGCGTTGGATAGCATCATGGACCTCAGCATCGAACGGGTCGAGCACGACGGCGTGGTGGTGCTCGTCTGCACCGGCCGCCTCGATGCCGAGACGGGCGACGAGCTGGCCGGGGCGGTGGCCGACGAACTCCGCCGCGGATACCACGCGATCCGGCTCGACCTCGCGGCGACGACCTTCTTGAGTTCGGCCGGGATTCGCGGATTGTTCGAGACCCAGCGGTCGGCGAAGGCGGCCGGGGCCAGCTGCTTCATCCGGCGGGCAAGCCCCGTGGTGAAGCGGGTGCTCGACCTCACGCGGCTCACGCCAATCCTCATGGAAGGGCAGGCGCCGCAGTCGACACAGGCCGCGCCGATCCAGGCGTCGCCCGTCCAGGCCGCGCCGACGGCGACCGACGTGACGCACGGCACGGTGAAACTGCTCGGCGTCGAGCGGCCTACGAGAGCGGCCTTGCGCGGCGAGATCCTGGGGCTGCCGAACGACGCCGTTGCCGGGCGAGCCGCCGAGGGAGTGGTGCGATCGCTGTCTCGGCAGGGCTGCGGGCTGGGGCTGGCGTCGATCGCCGACGGGCAGGCCGCAGCGGCGCGGGCGGGTGAGATGGCGGCCATCGCGGGCGCGGTGTTTCACCGGCCGCCGCAGCCGCACGCCGCCATCGACTACATCGTGCCGACGGGCGACCTGCTGGCCGACGTGAATGTGTTGGCTGGGTTGACGTGGGAAGGGATTCCCACCGGACGCGCCGGATTCGAACCCGCCGGCGATGAGCCGTTCGTCCGGCTCGACGACCTGATCGAGGCGGTGCTCGCCGAGACCCATGCGACCACGATCGCCCTTGTCGTTGCTGGCGAGGTGCGCGGCCTGGTCGGGGCGGAGCTGATTCGTCCGCTGGGCGAGGCTCGCGGAGGCGACACGCCGGTGGCCGGCTCACGCGACGTCGCCGCCACGTGGCTGAGTTTTTCGCGGGAGCCGGTCTATGCCAGGCACACGGCGGTGATCGCCGGCGTCGTCACCCGTGGAAGCGGGGCCGGGCTGCTCGCCGACTTTGTGCGGCCGGTGCCTGACCGCGATTTTTCCAGCCACTGCCATGCGGTCGTGTTTCCGTATCGGCCGCTGCGACGCGGAGGCCTCGACCTCCCGGCGACCGTGGCCGACCTCGCCGCTTCCACGCCGCTGGCCGTTCTGCACCTCGTGGCCGATCCGCATCCCGTGCTCGGGAGCGGGCGGTCGGAACTGGCCCGGGGCGGCGTGTGGTTTGCACCGCTCGATCTCGGCGGCGGGGAGGCGACGGCATGATCACGCTGCTCTCCACGTGGACGTTCGGCCTGGCGTTGGCCCTGGTGGCGCTGGGCGTGTTCGTGAGCTATCGCCTGTTCTCGTTTCCCGACATCACCACGGACGGCTCGTTTACGCTCGGGGCCGTGGTGGCGGCGGGGCTGATGGTGGCCGGGCACGACCCAGTGGTGGCCACGCTGATCGGGATGGCGGCGGGCGCCGCAGCCGGTGCGACGACGGCGGTGATCCACGCCTTCCTCGGGGTGGAGCCGTTGCTCTCGGGCATCCTCGTGAGCACGGCGCTGGCGAGCGTGAACCTGGTGGTGCTCGGCCGCAGCAATGTGCCGCTCGGCAAGGTGACCACGCTCTTCGACGCGGTCGAACGGACGGTGGGGCCGATGCTGTCTCGCGCGGGCGTCGATCGCACCCTGGCGGGGGAACTCGCCCGCACCGGGTTCGTGCTGCTGGTTGTCGCCTTCGTGGCCACGGTGCTGTATGTGTTCTTCCGCACGCGGCTGGGCACGGCGATGCGGGCCGGGGGCGACACGCCGACGATGGCCCGGGCGCTCGGCCGCGACACCGGCCTGCTGACGGTCGGCGGGCTCGCGATCTCCAACGCGCTGACCGCGGCGGCCGGCAGCCTGGTGGCGCAGTACCAGGGATTCGCCGACGTGCAGATGGGCATCGGCATGGTGGTGTGGGGCATGGCGAGCGTGTTTCTGGGGAATGCCCTCGTGGGTGCGGCCGGTCTCGGCACCGCGCTTGCCGCGGCGGCAGCGGGAAGCGTGACCTTCCGGTTGCTGGTGGCGACGGCTCTCCGCGCCGGCCTGCATCCCGACTGGCTCAAGGCGGCCACGGCCGCCGTGGTCCTCGCGGCGCTCGTCGCACCGCGGTTCCTCGGCTCACGAAGGAAGCCCTGACATGCTCGATCTCGACAACGCGACCGTGCAGTTCCAGTCGCCGGGCGGGCCCGTGGTGCGGGCCGTCGACGGGGTGTCGTTGCACGTTCCGGCGGGGCAGTTCGTGGTCGTGATCGGCACCAATGGCTCCGGGAAGAGCACGCTCCAGGGGGCGATCGCGGGCACGGTCCGCTTGTCGTCGGGCCACATCCGGCTGGCCGGCCACGACATCACCGACTGGTCGCAGCATGCCCGCGCGGGGCTGATCGGCCGGGTGTTCCAGGATCCGAGGGCCGGCACGGCAGGGTCGCTCACGGTGCTGGAAAACCTGGCCGTCGCCGCCTGCCGCGGCCGCTTCCCCGGATTCGGCTGGGCAACCGATCGTCGGCTTCGCGAGGAGGCGGCGTCGCGACTGGGCCGCATCGTGCCGGGCCTCGAGCAGCGGCTCGAGCAGTCGATCGGTTCGATGTCGGGCGGCCAGCGACAGATCGTGACGCTCCTGATGGCGACGTGGCACCGGCCCGAACTGCTGCTCCTCGACGAGCACACCGCCGCCCTCGACCCTGCCGCCGCCGACCGCGTCGTCCAGGCCACCGCCGGCCTGATCCGCGAGGGGCGGCTGACGGCACTGATGGTCACCCACTCGCTCGCCCAGGCCGCCTCGCTCGGCGATCGGCTGATCCTCGTGCACCGCGGCCGCATCGAGCTCGACGTCGAGGGACCGGCCAAGCGGCGGCTCACGCCCGACGACCTCGCCGACCGGTTCGATGCCCTGCGGCGTGCCGATCAGCTCGACGATGCCGCCGCCCGCACGCTCGCAGACCTTTATGTCTGAGTCTCCGACCATGAAGCACCGCTCGCTGCTGCCACAGCCGATCCGCCGCTGGCTGCCCCTCGTGCTGGTGCTGGGCCTTGCCTCGGCCCTGCTGCTGGCGACCGATCAGGCGTCGTCGCGGCGGAGCGTGCCCGCCGTGGCCGTGCTTCAGCAGGTGAGCACGCCGGTGCTCGACGACGCCGTTCGCGGCATGATCGACGGCCTCGCGGAGAAGGGTTTCGTGGATGGCACGACCGTGACGATCCGCCGCTACAACGCCGAAGGCGACCTGGCTCAGGCCAACGCGATCGCCCGGGAGATCGTTGGCGGTGGCTTCGACATGGCGCTCACCTCGAGCACGCCGTCGCTGCAGGCGCTGGCGACGGCCAACGAGCGGGGCCGCCCCGAAGGTCACCGGCTGACGCACGTGTTCGCGGCGGTGGCCGATCCCTTTTCGGCGGGGATCGGACTCGATCGTCGCGACCCGCTCGTTCACCCGCCGCACCTCGTGGGCTACGGCAGTCTGTCGCCGGTGGAGGCGACATTTCGGCTCCTGCAGGCGATCGCACCGCACGTCAAGCGGGTGGGCGTGGCCCACAATCCGGCGGAGAGCAACTCGCGGCGGTTCATGGAACTCTCCCGCGCCACATGCGAGGCGCGAGGGCTGGAACTCCTCGAGGCGGCAGTGGAGAACTCGTCGGGCGTGGTGGAGGCGCTCCAGTCCACGATCGCCCGCGGCGCGGAGGTGATCTACGTCCCCGGCGACACGACGGTGATGAGCGTCGTGGACTCGGTCGTCGCCACCGCCGCCAAGGCGGGGCTGCCCGTGTTTTCAGTCACGCCAGGCGCCCCCGATCGCGGCACCCTCTTCGATGTGGGCTACGACTTTCACGAGGTGGGCCTGCTGGCGGGCCGGACGGCGGGCGATATCCTGGCGGGAGCCGATCCGGCGACCATCCCGGTCGGTGAAACATCGAAGGCGATCCCGCCGCGGCTGACGGTCAACCTCGAGGCGCCGGGCTATGACCGAACCCGCTGGCGGGTTCCGGACGAGGTCCTGCGGCAGGCGAAGGTGGTGATCGGCCCCGACGGCCGCCACGACCAGCCCGACGCCGTGTTCGCGGGGCCATTCGACGAGCCGCACGACCCGGCGCTCCGCTGACCCACTCCTCGGGGACGCCGCGGCGCCCGCGCCGCCGTCATTGCTTGAGGATCTTTTCGTCGAGCAGGTACGGCTGGCCGCTCCTCAGAAGCCAGGGCTGCATCGCCGTGGAGTTGGTCTTGTTCACGGTGCCTTGCCAGCGGGTCTTCGGCGTGAGCAGTTGGCCATACTCGTACGGCTGCAGCTCCTTTCGCAGGAAGGCCGTATGGCCGTCGCAGAAGGCCACCACCGAGCCGCCGGAGTGCGTGCTGGTAGGAGCGTAGGTGCGGCTGGTCGTGCCGTTGATGACCGGAGAGACCGGGAGTCCGTTCACCCCGAACACCGGCGGCACGCTCGTCCCCGAGCCGAACAGGCTTCCCGACGGAGCCGACGAGCGCGCATAGATCCAGGCATGGGGTTGGAACCCGAACGATGACTTCTCGGCGAACGCGAGCGTGGTCGCCGTTCCATCGGCCTCGGCGATGTCGTCGAGCGACAGGCGGCTGCTGGTTGCCGAAGCGATGTTGAGAAAGGCGCCGTCGTTGGCCACGGTGCCCGTCGCCCCGATGTTGGCGGCGTAGTGCACCACGGGATAGGTGACGCGATTGTCCGGCCGATTGGAGGGGCAGACGAAGAGGTCGATCGTGGGGTTGTTCGGGAGCAGCGGCCAGGCGTCGTAGAGGTCGCTTCGTCCGAGGTAGGGAAGCAGGGGGACCGGCCACGAGCAGAGGCCCGCGGAGCCGTTGGGGTTTGCATTCAGCCAGCCCGGAATGTTGCCGCGCTGCTCATCATGCCGCTGGAGTGCGAATGCGATCTGATAGGCGTTGTTCGTGCACTGGGTCAGGCGGCTTCGGGCGATCGCCATCGAGAGCGCCGGGGCGGAAATCGCCACGAGCACGCTGATGATGGCGATCACCACGAGCAGTTCGACCAGCGTCATTCCCGCGCGGCGAGGTCGGAGGCTCGATGGGCGACGCATGGGAAGTTGCTGGGAAGCGGGGTGGATGCGGTGTGGATGAGGTCGCGGGCGGCGCGGCCCTCATCTCGGAAACGCATGATGGAGTGTAATCTGCCGCACCTGCTTGCTGTGCGGCTCGTAGCATCGAATCCGCACTTCCACGCCGCGGAGTGCCACGGGATATGGGGGCGACGTCTCCGCGGTGCCCGAATACTCGGGCCAACCGTCTCCGTCGGTGTCCGCGCCGTTGCTCCCTTCGTCCACCACGCCGTCGCCGTCGTCGTCGAGACCATTGACCTCGTAGTGACGGCTCCAGGTGTCGTAGGTCGTTGACGGCATCGGGACGTTCCGTGGCGAATCGGTCACGAGAACGCCCGCCGAGCCGAGCGCCGACTGCCCTGGCGGCGGAAACGTTCCGGTTCGCACCACGGGCGTTCCGCCCCGCCAGCCGAGATCGACGTAGGCCCCGGTGCCCGCCGTGCCGGAAGCGGCTGCGGCCAGGTATCCGGGATCTCCGGGCAGCCGCCAGGTCGTGCCGGTGGCCGTGGGCACGACGGCCTGCGGATCGTAGACCCGCACGTCGAAGGCGATGACGTTCGTGAGGAGTACGTCCTCGCCGGCGCGGGTCGTGTCGTTGAGCGTGGCCTCGGAGAGAGCATAGGAGGTGCCGCCGACCAGGGGAAACGCGAAGGGAAACGTCTGCACGGGAACCGTGATCCGGCTGCCCGTGGCGGTCACGAACGAATAGCCGTTTCGCAGGAAGCGATTCTCCCGCTTGGTGAGGTCACCCAGCGAGTTGGGAATCAAGACGCTGCCCTGACCCAGGATGGTGTCCGGCCGCAGCGAGAGGTCGTACAAGCCCCGGTTCGCGGTGCCGGAAATCGCGTTGTTGAGCAGGGCGGACTGGCCGAGATACGAGCTCACCAGGAGCTGGCGGCGGTGGAGATCGTACAGCGTCGTCCCGGCGACCGGCTGGATGACGGATGGCCGGCAGAACCAGGCCACTTCGGCGTAGGGCGACTCGATCGTCACTCCCTCGTATCGGCCGACGTAGGGCTCGGCGAGAGACTGGGTGGTGAACAGCAGGATGTCGTCGGTGTCGGCGGTGAGATTCGTCGTCGGCAGACCTTGTGCATCGAGTGCGAGCGACGTGTCGCGGGCCGGCCCTTCAATCAGTTCGAAGTACCCGGAGTTCGACTCCGGTGCGATCCAGGGTGCTACCGTGCAGGTGATGCTCGTCAGGTCCTGGCGGAGTTTCCAGGCGGTGGACCGCATCAAGGCTCCCAGGTCAACCGTGGCCTGGCTCTGCCGGATGGAGCGACTGAGGATTCCAAAGAGGGCCGCGACCGCTCCCATCACCACCAGCGAGAGGGTGGCGGCAATGAGCAGCTCGGTGAGCGTGAGCCCGCGCCTCGACCTGCGGGCCGCCCGGACGGCGAATGGTGGCGATGACGCCGCAGCCATGCGGCTACTCCAGGAACCGTAGGACGCGAATCGTATCGCGCACGTTCAGGTCCTGTCCCACGCTGAAGCCCACGGGCCGGGAGCGATCGATGATCGCGAACATCCGGTGATAGGACTCTGTCCCACCCGCCGAAGAGTCTCGCACGCGAAGGGTGACCCAAGCCGCGAACACGTGCGAGCGAATGGTGGCCACGTTGGCCAGACGGATCGCAGTCGTGTAGGCCGCCGCTGGATTGAGGTCGTATGGGCGGTTCTTTTTCCAGGAGTTGCCCTTGACGCCCGCGGCGGCGGCCGTGTCGACGTAGATGCCGGCGTCCTGCTTCAGCGTCAGCAGGTCGCGGATGCTCGTGGCGGGGCCGGCGGCCGCAAACTCATCGAGTGACACCGTCGCATCAGGGCCGAGCGTGGCCCACCAGACGGCATCGTTGAGTTGCGGGTCCGAACAGTTTCGGTCCGGGACGATCGTGTTCAGGTTCACCCGCCCCGGTTCCCGTCCGCGAGACAACTGGTTGAAGGGGATCTTGTCCATGCCCACCGACGTCAGCGAGGCGGGGCGGACGCTCACCTGCGAGCCGGCGAACCGGGACGGCACGATCGTGGTGTCGAGCAGCTTCTCGGTCGGCAGCCAGTAGTAGGGATTGGTGGCCTTCCTGTTCTTGGGGATGTCGTAGTCGGTCATCATCTGCAGGGCGTTGCCGTTGGGTACGAGCAGCAGCTCCGCATGGCTGATGTAGGCACGGTTGGCCCAGGGGAGCCAGTTGGTCGCCTGCGGGTCAAGGGCCGTGATGGTCGGCGGGCTCACGACCTTGGAGAAGGGGCGGTCGCGCCAGAAGGGAGGATCGCGAAAGAACGAACGCCAGTTGTTGGGGTCCACGCCTGAGCGGTTGACGAGTTTGATGCCCAGTTGGTCGACCGTCACGTACGGATTCGTCGTGGCGTTCCAGGCCACCGAGGGGTCGGCAAGCCGCTCCAGAAACAGCATCGTGTCGGACCCCGGCTGGTCGTTGCCTGCGCCCGACCATCGCTCGGCACGGAACACGCCCCCCTTCGTGATCTGAAACGTGTTGAGTCCGCTGTTCACCTTGATGCCCGCGGCGCTGGCGCCATTGGGCTTGACCACGAGGTAGGAGTTGGGCGGGAGCAGTGACTTGTCGTTCGAGGTGAACGTGGTGCTGCCGACGGGAAACGCCGGGTGGGAGTCGTTCTGCTGCGGCGGGTCGAAGCGGACGAACTTGCTGTCTTCGTCGAACCGCAGCCGCCAGATCGGATCGTTGCCGATTTTCATGGAGAGGTCGAGCGCGTTGGCGTCTGCCCTCGAGGCGAGCGACGGGTCGAGCACGTCCATGGCGGTCTCCTTGCCGTCCGGCCCGACCCTCACGGCGCTCCATGGATGATGGAGCGACACGAAGAGTTCGCCGGCGTTGAGGTTGTCACGCCAGGCGAGCGTTTGGGCGATCACGAGCTCCGGCCGCTCCACGCCCCAGACGACGTTGGTGGCGTTCCAGCCGGGGTCGGGGCTCGTCCCGGTGCCGGACGTGCGGGGCTTGTTCCAGCCGTCCTCTGGCGTGGTGTCGAACTGGAAGCGGGTGAACTTCGAGTCGGTATCGCGATAATCGACCACGTTGGCCGCCCACTGGGCGGTGGCGGCCGTCGCGGGTTGCCCGAGCGCCACCAGGAGCGTGTAGAGATGCTTGCAGTAATCCTGCTTGGCGGCCGCCTCGGTCGCGTCGGCGGGGAACGGGCGGTTGATGTCGAACCGCAGGCCGGCCAGCACATCGGGCGACATCACATCGGCCGGGTCGCACTGGAGGCTCGCCACGTAGCCGGCGATCATGGCGGCGGTGGTGCCGCTGAGGCCGGGAGTGTCCCAGCTGTCGGTCGTAAGCCGCATCCGCGATCGCTGGCTGGCACTGTCCAGCGCCACCGCCAGCCGAGGCGGCAGCGTCGTCGCATCGGCGTCGAACTGGCGCAGCACGGCCTCCAGCTCGGCGAGCGTGAACGGGTTGTCGATCTGGGTCGTGCCGCTGCGGAGCGCGGCGGATCGCTGCGCGTCCACATCGAGCCGCATCTCGTAGGGGTCGTCCACGTATCCCGACTTCGTCCAGTCGGGGCAGAAGTAGATCATCTTGGGAACGGCAGCGGTGGAGTTGCTGGCGGTGTCCATCTGCGTCTTGATCATGCACTTCAAATCGACCAGCGGGTTGTTGCCGTAGAGCAGTTCGCTTCGCGCGCTGAGGAGATCGTTGCCGGTGCCGCCGGCAAGTGCTGAAAGGCCGTACCGGCCATCGACTTCGCCCACCTGGGCCACGGGCCTGCGCTGGGTCGTTGAGGAGACGACGGCGGTGAACGAACCCACGTTGGTGTCGCCGAGGACCCGCCGCCAGCGGTCCGATGCGAGCGGGGGGTCCGAGACGGTCTTGTTCTGCAGCAGCGGATCGACGAACACGAGCGAGGCGTCGATGTCCGCCGGGCCATACCCGCTGCCCGTGGGCACGTCGGGCGCGTTCCGCCACCAGGTGCCGGACGCCGGATAATCGATCGACGTGCGGTTGCCGTGGGCATTGACGTTGATTCGGCCGTCGAGATCGAGCACGAGGTAGGAGACGTCAAAGGAGAGCATGCCGCCTTCAGGTGAAGGCAGGTTGGGGAGCAGGCCGCTGAGCCAGACGCCGTCGTCGACGCCGTCGTTGTCGTTGTCGACGCTGGACGCCGTGCCGGCGGTGGCGAAGGCGGGGCGGGGTACCGACGCGACGCTGCCATCCTGCAAGGAGACCCGCGTCAGCCAGGGGTTCGCCGTGTCATACGCGTCGTAGGCTTCGTCGCGGAATGCCGGCTGGTTGACGATCGCGCGGCAGGGCGTCTGGGGCAGGCGTCCGCCCTGCTCCGACTGGAGTTTGGCCATCGAGCAGGTGAATGTCCCCGTGCCGCTCGTCGCCGGACTGGCCCGCAGGATCCGTTGGCTCGTGACCGAATCCCCGGAACCGGGGCTGGGCGCGAAGGTGAGCACCCGGCCGCAGAGGTCGGCGGCCCGGATCGGGCTGGTCCCGCTCTGAGGGGTGATCGTGGCCTCGACGATGACGCCGCGATCAACCATCGAGGTCACGGTGGCCACCAGGGCCGGCGCGGAGCCGTACATGTCTTCGAGCAGGCTCTCGCCGAGCCCGGCGGCCTTCGCGTTCGCCCCGCCGCGAATCAACTGGAGGAGCGCCTGTTCGAGCTGGGCGCGGGCGAGCATCGGGCCGGCCGCCGTGCCGGCGGTCGCCGCTGCGAAGGCTCGCGACGAGGTTCGGGCCCGGGTGGCAAGCGTGAGCATCACCGTGCCGACCAGGACGAACATCGTGAGCACGCCGAGGACGAGCAGCAACAGCGCTCCGCGGCGGCGGCGGACGGCGGTAGGGGGGGTCATGATGGCTCTCCTTGCGTGGGGACGCACCTGGCAGGCCCCGCGCCACTCGATTGCATGGTCGATCAGTTGAGGGTCACGAGGTGCTCGTCCACGCGGATGAGGCCTTCGAAGGCGAACACGGTGGCTTTCGATCCGGTCGAGCCGGTCCCGGTGGCAGACTCGAAATCCTGCTGGTTCCTGAAGATGAGTCGTGTGGTTTGGGCGGCAGGAGGTTCGAACGTCCAGGACGACATCACCTGAAACCAGCGCGGTGCGGTGCTCGGGCTCGCGGGGATCGCCAGCACCCACGTGCAGGGACGCAGGAGCGGGCCGCTCGCAAGGACATCGGCCTCGTAGAAGCTGTTCGTTCTCGTCACGCCCACGGGCATCGCATCCTTCATGTCACCCGATGTGATGTCGCCGCTGCGCTTGAACACGGCGATCGCGAGCACGGCGGCACCTCCGGCAGCAGGGGGAAAAACCTGCGGCGTGACGGTGGCTCCCCAGCATACGCCATCGCGCACCTGCCGCGGACCGGTGGAGCCGTCGCTGGCGGTGCTGAAGGCATTGGACGGTGCAGAGGCGACCGAGGGCGACGGTCCATACTGCACCTCGTCTTCCAGGAGGAAGGTTCGCGGAGAGCCGCACCGCCTGCGACCTTCCTCCGACGGGACGGTGAAGTATTCGTCGGCCTTACGGCCCGAGGGGAGGACGCCGAACCCGGGCAGTTGGCCGACCAGCGACCCGATCGCCAGCGTGCGACCTGGCAGGGGATTCATCGCACTGGCGGTCGGGAAGTTTTCCGCCGCCACCAGGCCGCGGTTGATCGAGTCGGCCAGCGCATTGGAGGCAAGGACACCCGCCCGATCCGCAAGGCTCGCCTGAGCCAGGCGGGCGCTCGAAGCCGGCAGGAGGGCCGCCATCGTCGAAAGCCCGATGACGAGGAGGCCGCACGCGATCAACACTTCCAGAAGCGTGATTCCGCGCCGAGCCGCTGGTGCGTGGGTGATCGTGGCGGGCCGATGCATGGGTCAACCCCCGAGCACGATGCCCCGACGGGCATTTTCCCGGGCTGCCCGCAGGGCTGCTGCGTCGTCGGCCTGCTGCGGCACGTTGGCCGAGACCGTGACGCGTCCACTCTTCGGGTGGACGACCACCCAGATGGCCTTGTCGCTGGCCAGGGTGTTCACGGTGGGATCGAGGATGTCCTTGAGGGATGTGACGAGGAAGTAGATCTCCTCGTACGGCGACATCGGCTGCACGGTCCGCAAGGTGCCCGCCGACGGCAGCACGTTTTGCATCAGGGCATCGACCGAGCCGACCTGATCGAAACCCACGGCGATGGCCCCACGATTGGCGAGCGAACCCCAGTTGGCCACGGTGGAATCGAG